>DASSML010000205.1:0-5393 GCA_035688895.1 Gemmatimonadales bacterium | reverse complement strand
GGTCTGGATCTTCCTCATGCGCGTCATGATGGTGATCGCGGCCGGCGCTTCATACCTCATCAGCAACGCGATGTCGAAGAGCCGCTTTGCCGAGGTCGCCCGGTTCAACTTCGAGACGCCGCTGACCCAGCTGGTCTGGTTTACCTCGATCGTCTCGGTGGTGCTGACCTACATCCTGTCGTACCTCACCATCCCCAACCTGGCCGGCAACGCGGACCTCTGGTGGCAGCTTTCCACCGTGATCACCTGCGGCACCCTCGCAGGCGCGATCATTCCGGAGCTGGTGAAGGTGTTCACCAGCACCGAGTCGCGGCACGTGCGCGAGGTGGTGACCTCGTCGCGCGAAGGCGGCGCGTCGCTCAACATCCTGTCGGGCTTCGTGGCGGGCAACTTCTCCGCCTACTGGCTCGGCATCGTCATCATGGGCCTGATGGCGGCCGCGTACGGGGTGAGCACCCTGGGCGGGCTGGGCCCGATCATGCACGCGCCCGCCGTCTTCGCCTTCGGCCTGGTCGCGTTCGGCTTCCTGGGCATGGGCCCGGTCACCATCGCGGTGGACAGCTACGGCCCGGTGACTGACAACGCGCAATCGGTGTATGAGCTCTCGACCATCGAGCAGATTCCCAACGCCGAGGCCGAGATCCAGCGTGACTTCGGCTTCCGGCCCAACTTCGAGCTGGCCAAGGAGCTGCTGGAGGAGAACGACGGGGCGGGGAACACCTTCAAGGCCACGGCCAAGCCGGTGCTGATCGGCACCGCCGTCGTGGGCGCCACTACCCTGATCTTCTCGATCATCATGGCGCTGACCCACGGGCTCACCAGCGGGATCGAGAACCTGTCCATCCTGCATCCGCCGTTCATGCTCGGCCTCATCACCGGCGGCGCGGTGATCTACTGGTTCACCGGCGCCTCGACCCAGGCGGTGACCACCGGCGCCTACCGGGCGGTCGAGTTCATCAAGGCCAACATCCGCCTCGAGGGCGTCACCAAGGCGTCGGTGGAGGACAGCCGCAAGGTGGTCGAGATCTGCACCCAGTACGCCCAGAAGGGAATGTTCAACATCTTCCTCGGCGTCTTCTTCTCGACCCTGGCCTTCGCGTTCGTGGAGCCGTTCTTCTTCATCGGCTACCTGATCTCGATCGCCCTGTTCGGCCTGTTTCAGGCGATCTTCATGGCCAACGCCGGCGGCGCCTGGGACAACGCGAAGAAGATCGTGGAGACCGAGCTCAAGATGAAAGGCACCCCCCTGCACGACGCCTCCGTCGTGGGCGACACGGTGGGCGATCCCTTCAAGGACACCTCGTCGGTGGCGATGAACCCGGTGATCAAGTTCACCACCCTCTTCGGGCTGCTCGCGGTGGAGCTCGGGGTCTACCTGTCCAGCCAGGGCAACGCCACGCTCAGCAAGGTGCTGGCGGTGGTGTTCTTCGTGATCGCCCTGGCCTTCGTCCACCGGTCGTTCTACGGGATGCGCATCGAGGCCCAGGCGACCCCCGAGGCGACCCCGCGGCCGGTGGCGGTGAAGGCGTAGTTTCGCGATGCGTGCATCTGCGTTCATTTGTGGCTCCGAAAGGCTGGCCGCAGATGAACGCAGATAAACGCAGATGAACGCAGTGTTTTTTAAGTGGTGTCGTGATCGAGGGAACGCTTGCGTTCGTTGGCGAAGACTAGGCGACGGATCTGGGGACGAGGTCCGAAGTTGAGCACCAGTCCGGTCTCCAAGGAAGTGCAGCGCAGGTAGTTCAGCCCCTGAGCGATGTGGGCTTGATCGATCCCGCGCGCGGCTTTGAGCTCCACGACGACAACGTTCTCCACCACCAGATCGGCCCGGAACGTGCCAACTGGCGACCCGCGAAACCTGGCCACCAACTCGACTTCGGATTGCACGGCAAGCCCCTTCTCTCGTAGGGCAATGCTCATCGCCGAGCGATAGACCGACTCCAGAAACCCGTACCCCAATTCACCATAGACCTCGAAGAACACCCCAACGATCTGTCGGGTGATCTCCAGGTGCCTGAACCCCTTTAGCCCACCACCATCTGTCTCATCTGCGTTTTCTGCGTTCATCTGCGTTCTCTGCGGCCATTACCCCCCTACTCTGTGCGGCGAACCCGTTCCGAGGCCAACCATTCCGCTCTGTGAAGGCGCCTGAAAGCATCGGCAGCCCCCGCTTGACTCTCCCCCACTGGGGGTCGATTTTCCTGCCCGGATCACCGACCAGCTACCCGGGAACCTGATGGCCGCCAGCAGCGCAACCGCTCCCACCCGCGCCAGCTCCGCCGACCTCACGCGCGACCAGCTCCTCGAGCTCTACTACTGGATGCGGCTCACCCGGACGCTGGAGGAGCGTCTGGTGAACCTCTACCGGCAGACCAAGGTGGTCGGCGGGCTCTTCCGCTCCCTGGGCCAGGAAGCCTGCGCCGTGGGCTCGGCCTACGCGCTCCGGCGCGAGGACGTGCTCTCCCCCCTGATCCGCAACCTCGGCAGCATGCTGGTGAAGGGCGCTACCCCGGTGGAGGTACTCCGCCAGTACATGGCCAAGGGCGACTCGCCCACCCGCGGGCGGGAGCTCAACATCCACTTCGGCGACGTGGAGGACCGGAACTTCGTCGGCCAGATCTCGCACCTGGGCGACATGGTGCCGGTCATGGCCGGCGTCACCCTCAGCTTCCGGCTCCGGCGGGAGCCGCGGGTGGGCCTGGTCTATATCGGAGACGGCGCCACCTCGACCGGCGCCTTTCACGAGGGGATCAACTTCGCCGCTGTGCAACGCTGCCCCCTGGTCGTGATCGTGGAGAACAATCGCTACGCCTATTCCACCCCGACCGACCGCCAGTGCGCGGCCGAGCAGCTGGTGGAGAAGGCCGCCGGGTATGGCATCCCCGGCGTCCGCGGCGACGGCAACGATGTGGTGGAGACCTACCGGCTCACCCGGGAGGCGGTGGACCGCGCCCGAACGGGGGGCGGGCCGACGCTGGTCGAGCTGATGACCTACCGTCGGAAGGGGCACGCGGAGCACGACAATCAGTCGTACGTGCCCGCCGGCGAAATCGAGCGCTGGGCCAGCGAGAACGATCCGCTCGACCGCTACATCCGGGTACTGCGCGAGCAGCACGGAGTGGTCGCCGAGGAGCTGGAGCGGATCGACGCGCGGGTCCGGGACGAGGTGGACCGCGCGACCGACGTGGCCGAAACATCCCCGCCGCCCGAGGCGCTCGACGCGCTGATCGGGGTGTACGCCGACCCGCCCACGATGCCGGTGCTCTGGTATCGCGAGGGCATTCAGAGCGCGGTGCAGGCCCACGAGCGCCCCGCCTCCTGGGGAACTCACGATGGCTGAGGTCACCTACCTCGAGGCGATCCGCCAGGGCCTGGCCGAGGAGATGGAGCGCGACCCGTCGGTCTTCTGTCTGGGTGAGGACATCGGCAAGTACGGCGGCGCGTTCAAGGTCACCGACGGACTGCTCGACCGCTTCGGGGCCGACCGTGTCATCGACACCCCGATCAGCGAGACCGGCTTCGTCGGCGCGGCCGCCGGCGCGGCCCACATGGGCATGCGGCCGGTGTGCGAGATGCAGTTCATCGACTTCGTCTCCTGCGCTTACAGTATCCTGACCAACTACGTGGCGACCGCCCGGTATCGCGCCTTCCTCCCGTGTCCCATGGTGGTGCGGGGACCGAGCGGCGGGTACGTCCGGGGCGGGCCGTTCCACTCGCAGAACCCCGAGGCGGCCTTCCTGCACACCCCGGGGCTCAAGATCGTCTACCCCGCCACCGCGGCCGACGCGCGCGGCCTCATCAAGGCCGCCATTCGGGACGACGACTGCGTACTCTTCTTCGAGCACAAGTATCTCTACCGCCGGGTCAAGGAAGAGCTGCCCCAGGGCGACGCCGTGGTGCCGATCGGCAAGGCGCGGGTGGCGCGGGAAGGGAAGGACCTGAGCATCATCACCTACGCGGCTACCGTGTGGAAGTCGCTCGAGGCCGCCGCGGAGCTGGAGCGCGAGGACGGCCTCTCGGTCGAGGTGATCGACCTCAGGAGTCTGCTGCCGCTCGACGACGACGCGATCGTCGCCACGGTGAAGAAGACCAACAGGGTCCTTATCGTTCACGAGGACACGGTGACCGGCGGGATCGCCGGGGAGCTCACCGCCCGGATCAACGAGCGGGCCTTCGAGTGGCTCGACGCACCGGTCCGCCGGGTGGCCGCGCACGACGTGCCGCTGCCCTACGCGCCGCAGCTCGAGGACTTCGTGCTGCCGCAGACCAGCGACATCGTGCGGGCCGCGCGCTGGCTGGCGGCCTACTAGACGGGACGTTCGTGGTCGCCGACAAGGAGCATTAGGATGGCGAAGATCGACGTGATCATGCCCCAGATGGGCGAGTCCATCGCGGAGGGAACCCTCTCGCGCTGGATCAAGCAGGTCGGTGACGCGGTGAAGCGGGACGAGCCGATCTTCGAGATCTCCACCGACAAGGTGGACGCCGAGATCCCGGCGCCCGCCGCCGGGGTGCTGGCCGAGATCCTGGTAAAGGAAGGGGAGACGGTCGCGGTCCAGACCGTGGTGGCCAAGATCGAGACCGACGCCTCGGCGGCCGCCGGAGCCGCCCCGAGCGCGCCCGCGCCTGCCGCCAGCGCCCCGGCGCCCGCTCCCAAGGCCGCGGCTGCGCCCCCACCAGCGCCCGCTCCGGCCCCGGCGGCCCCCGCGCGCCCCAGCGCACCGACCCCCGCGCCCGCAGTCGCTCGGGCATCGACGGAGGCCAACGGCGCCGAATCCGCCGAGGAGCGGCTCCGCCGGCGCTCCACTCCGCTGGTCCGCAAGATGGCCGCGGAGCACAACCTCGACTTGAGCGCGATTCCCGGAAGCGGCCTCGCCGGTCGGGTGACCAAGAACGACCTGCTCGACTACCTCGGCGCCGGCCAGCGTCCCGCCGCTGAAGCGGCCGCCGCGGCTCCGGTGCCTGCTCCCGCTGTCCCCACGCCCCAGCGCCCCAGCGCCCCCGCGACCGTCGGCGTCGAACCGTGGGAAGGCGATACCGTCCAGCCGTGGTCGCGGATCCGGAAGCTCACGGCCCAGCACATGGTGCTCTCGCGGCGGGTGTCGCCGCACGTCAATACCGTGTTCGAGATCGACTACACCCGGGTGTCGCAGGTTCGGGCCCGGAAGAAGAAGGAATACGCCGACCGGGGCGTGAACCTGACGTATCTCGCCTTCATCGCAAAGGCGACGGCCGATGCCCTTCGCCGTCACCCGGCGGTGAACGCGGCGGTGTCGGGCGAGAGCACGATCCTCCGGCGCGACATCAACCTCGGCATCGCGGTGGCGCTCGACTGGGGCCTCATCGTCCCGGTGATCCGTCACGCCGACGAGCTCTCGCTCCTCGGCCTGGCC
>DASSML010000204.1:0-4050 GCA_035688895.1 Gemmatimonadales bacterium | reverse complement strand
TCGCCGGCCTTCTCCTCGAAGCGGCGGATGAGCAGCATCTGGCGGAGCCAGTCGCGGTACTGGTCGCCACGGTCCTGATCCAGGCCGCCCCGCGGGCGGGGCCGGGTGGAGGTCGCCATCAGCGGGCCTCCTGGGCCGCGGTTACCTGCTCCCATGCGTGATAGGAGGAGCGGGTGAGCGGGCTCGCCTGCACGTGGGTGAAGCCCATGGCGTAGCCGAGGTCGCGCAGCTCGGTGAACTCGTCGGGCGTGTAGTACCGCACCACCGGAAGGTGGCCGTCGGAGGGCCGCAGGTACTGGCCCAGGGTAAGGATGTTCACGTCGCTCCGGCGGAGGTCCCGCATGCAGACCAGCAGCTCGTCCCACTCCTCGCCCATGCCGACGATGATCCCCGACTTGGTGAGTCCGTCGGGCACCATCCGGCGTGCCCGGGCCAGCAGCTCCAGCGCCCGGTCGTAGCGGCCGCCGGGTCGGGCCAGGCGGTACAGCCGCTCCGCGGTCTCCAGGTTGTGGTTCAGGATGTCCGGCCGGGCCGCCATCACGATCTCCAGGGCCCGCTCGGAGCCCTTGAAATCGGGGATCAGCACTTCGACCGTGGTCTCGGGCAGCCGGCGTCGGATCTCGGTGACGCAGCCGGCGAACGCCTCGGCGCCGCCGTTGGGAAGGTCATCCCGATCCACCGAGGTGATGACCACGTGCGCCAGGCCCATCCGCTCCACCGCCTCCGCGAGGCGGACCGGCTCGAGCGGGTCGAAGGCCTTCGGCGTTCCGTGGGCCACCGCGCAGTAGGTGCAGTTCCTGGTGCAGACGTCGCCCAGGATCATGAAGGTGGCGGCCTTGTGCTCCCAGCACTCGCCGATGTTGGGGCAGCGGGCCTCTTCGCAGACGGTGTGCAGCCCCAGCTCCCGCATCATGCCCTTGAGCTGGACGTAGGTGGGGCCCCCGGGGGCCTTGACCTTGAGCCACCCGGGCTTGCGGACGGGCGACAGGGGAAGGGAAGCTCCCGCCGAGGCGCCTGGAGGCGGCGCCGCGCGGGTCAGCTGGACCAGCGGTACGGCCACGGAATCTCCCTGCTCGTGCTGAATGACATTCCGCAGAAAGCTAAGCCCGGCGGGGGCGCGGAGCCACGCCGATCGCGGCCCGGTTTCAGG
This sequence comes from Gemmatimonadales bacterium, assembly GCA_035688895.1. GTDB lineage: Bacteria > Gemmatimonadota > Gemmatimonadetes > Gemmatimonadales > GWC2-71-9 > CAVVWJ01. Next base: position 2,900 of record DASSML010000204.1, on the reverse strand, counting down.
GCTTGCCGCAGGTGTCGAGGACCTTCTGGGCGGCCTCTTTGACTCCCTTCGATGCCGCCTCTTCTTCCTCGGTCGGACCGCGGTGGGTCTGCCGCATGGCGAAGGTGTGGGCCTGGACCGTCAACGCGGTCTTGCCATCAGCGCCGGCGGCGGCGGAGGCCTCGATCTGATCGGTGTTGTAGCGGAACGAGGGGTCCGCCTGGTGCGCAGTCAGATCCTGCTTCCGCGAGACCACTCGGAAGTCGGTCTCGTCGTAGGAAAACTGGCGATACCCGAGCTTCGTCAGCGTGTTCCGAACGCAGGCGATCGCATCGGGCGGGCTGCTGGCCGGCGTCGCGGTGAGGGTGACCGGAAGGGTACTTCCGCAGGCCCAGGCCAGGCAGACGAGGGTGACGAGCGGCGCAACGCGCATGGGCAAACTCTCCGAGGACCGTAAGGGTGTCGAAAATCTAACAGCCCGGGGCCGAAAGCAGAGCGGCCGCCCCAGATGGAGCGGCCGCTCGGTCGAACGAACTGCGGGCCGGTTTAGAAGAACAGCATCATGCCGAGCGAGCCCTGATCGGACTTGCTGGACTGAGAACCGTCATTGTAGTTCTGGATGTGGCCGTATTCCGCGACCCAGCGGAGCGACTTGCTCCACTTGTAGGTGATCTGGCCGACGATGGCGCGACGCTTCAGCAGCTCCTCGCTCGTGCCGTCCGCGGCCTGGTCGGCGTCGGTCCGCTTCAGGTGGTTCTCACCATAGCTGGCGCCCAGACCCCACTTGCTGTCGGCTTTCATGTAGGTGACCTGGCCGATGTAGCCGAAGCTGTTCCGGCCGTCGCCGGCCACGTCCACGCCGTCGGTGTTGATCCGGCCATCCTCGGGCCCGGTGCAGCAGGCATCGCCCATGAAGAGCGAGCCCATGCCCTTGGCATAGAAGCCGGACGCGTGCAGCGCGAACCCGCTGATGTCTACCGTGGCGCCACCGCCCACGCCGGTCGAGGTCAGGTTCTCGGTGGTGCCGGTGGCTCCGCTCTTGGCGGTCTGCGCGGCGCCGTTGATGAAGAGCTTGAAGTTGGTGTTCTCACCCGACTTGCCGTTGTAGTTGAACTCGCCTTCGACCCGGGGAAGCTCGAGGGTCTCATAGGGGAAGGCCCCGATCCCCTCGAACAGGCCGATGGCGAACGACGTCGACTTGCCGGCGGGGGTCGAGTAGGTGAGCTGGGGCCGGAAGTCGGTGTACAGGTAGCCGTAGCCGATGCGGCCAAGCGCGGTGCCACGGCCGCCGCCGCCCACGCCGACGCCGAGCAGGGTCATGTCATTGAGGATGTTGCCGCGCTGGAAGAGGCCCAGCTCCTTACCCATGAGCAGCTGGCCCCAGGTGCCGCCGGCCGTCAGGTACACCTGACGCATATCGATCTGGGCGCCGGCCGCCTGACTGCCGAAGAAGCTGGCGTAGTGGCCGCCGGTCTCGATCTGGGGGGCGAAGCCGAAGTGCACGCCGAGGTCGAGGTTGTCCTCTTTGCCCTTGGCATCGAACACCGCGAACGCGGGCAGGAGGCCGGTGCCGAAGGCGGTGTTCTTGCCGTCGGTGGTACAGGTGTCGCCGGCGCAGGTCTTACTCTGCGAATAGATCATGAACGCGTTCACGTTGCCCGCGAATGTAAAGCTCCAGCCGTTGCTCATTTGCATCGTCAGCTGGGCTTCGGCGGCATTCGCCGCTCCCAACGCCAAACCCAAGCACAACAGTGCGACTCGCTTCATAGGTGCGTCTCCCTCAGTGATGAGAATTGACCGCCAACGACAGCCAAACCTCGGGACGAATGCCTGCACCAACGACGACGGGTGCGCGCGGGAGCGCGCGGGACTATTTCGGAGCAGTGAGGATCGCGTTCACCTCCCAAAACGCGTACCAGGTCGGCAACGGCCGGTGATTGTCCCACCAGTAGTAGTCGCTGAGCCGGCTCGCGTAGACATTGGCGCCGAAGGGGAAGTAGAACCCGCCCGTTGTGCGGAGCTCCCCGATGGCCCGGGTGAGACCGGCCGAATCGCCGGTCCAGGCGCAGCCCTCTCGCTGCGTTCGGGACTCGGGCTGCCAGCACCCCAGTCCCGCCGCCTGGCCGAATCCCGCGCCGGCCAGGAAACCCTCTACGTACGCGGTCTGTGCGTCGTGCCCCATCCGTCCCCAATCGGCCCCGTTGCGCTCGATCCAGTGCGGGTTGGACTCCTGTCCCGGCCATGCACGCCCGGCCAGAAATCCTGCCGCCCCGAGGGCCACCGACCACCATCGCGCCATCATGCAAACAGATCGGCCGGGGTGCCCGCAAGCGAGCACCGCCGGCCGACCCCTCCGACTACTTCTTCTTCGGCAGGCCGAAGACCATCACGTTGTCGCCCAGCGGGTAGCTGATCTGGAAGTTGCCGCCGCAGGCCACCGCGATGAACTGCTCGCCGCCGTGGGTGAACGTCATCGGCGCGGAGTTGCACCCGGCGCCGGCGTTGAACTGCCACAGCAGTTTGCCGCTCTTCGAATCGTAGGCGTTGAAGTTCCCGTTGCCTTCGCCGGTGAACGTGAGGCCGCCCGCGGTCGCGAGCGAGCCGCCCATCATCGGCTGGGGAACCTTGTTCTGCCAGGCGATCTTGCCGGTCTTGAGGTCGACCGCGGAGAAGAGGCCGTACTGCTCCTCACCCGGGATGGCCACGAAGGCCGAGCCCAGCCACAACCGGCCCTTTTCCCAGGGCGCGGTGTGCACCTTGTAGTGCATCGGCTGATGCAGCGCCGCCACGTAGGCATAGTTGAGGGTCGGATCGACCGAGATCGGCGACCACTCGGAGCCGCCGTTGGCGCCCGGGAGCATCCGGGTGCCTTCCGGCGTGGGCAGCGCGAACATGTTCTCCTGCGGCACGAACGCGTCGCT
>DASSML010000203.1:0-2120 GCA_035688895.1 Gemmatimonadales bacterium | reverse complement strand
ATATGCGGCCCGGCGTAGTTGGCCGACACCCGGAGCAGAAAGGCCAGCGCGTCGCGGGTCTCCTCGGGGGTCACGATCGCGTCCACGAAGCCTCGGGCGGCCGCGTAGCGGGCGTCGAGCTGCGCGTCGTAATCGGCCCGCATTCCCTCCACTGCCCGCTGCACCTCGGGCGAAGGCTCGCGCTTTTCCTTCTGTGCTCGCTCCAGCTCCGGGCCGTGCACCGCCATCACCGCGGCCTCGCCTTCCATGACGCCCATGCGGCCGGTGGGCCAGGAGAGGAGAAAGTCGGGATCGAATCCCTGTCCCGCCATGGCGTAGTAGCCGGCCCCCGACGCGTGGTTCACGGTGAGCACGATCTTGGGCACGACCGCCGTCGCCATCGCCTCGACGAAGTGGGCGCCGGCCCGGATGATGCCCGACTGCTCCGCTTCGGGGCCCACCATGAAGCCGCTCACGTCCTGCACGAACAGGATCGGCAGTCGCTCCCGGCTCGCGGTCTCGATGAAGTACGCCACCTTCTCGGCGCTGCCGGTGTAGACGATACCGCCGAAGCGCGGCCGCTCCCCGGGCTGCCCCTTGATGATCCCCCGCTGGTTGGCGATAACCGCGACCGGCCGGCCCTCGATGTGGGCGTGCCCGCACAGCATCTCTCGCGCGACGTCGGGCTGGAACTCATCCAGCGCCCCGCCGTCGAGCAGGCAGGCCAGCACGTGGCGCATGTCGTAGGAGAGCCGGTGATCGTGCGGGAGCAGGTCGTACAGGTCGGTGAGGGGGCGCTCGGGGGCGCGGTCGGCGGCGACGCGGTGCTGTACGCCTTCGTGGCGCGGCAGCCGGCCGATGTACTCCCGGATGCGGGCGAGGCACTCCGTGTCGTTGGCCGCGCGATAGTGGGCGACGGCGCTCAGCTCGGTATGGGTGCGCGCGCCGCCCAGGGTCTCGGCGTCGATCGTCTGCCCGGTGGCGCCCTTCACCAGGTTGGGACCGCCCAGGCCCATGAAGCTGGTGCCCTCGACCATGAAGATCACGTCGGAGAGCGCCGGCAGGTACGCTCCGCCGGCAATACAGCTTCCCATCACCGCGCTCACCTGCGGCACGTGCAGGTAACGCCGCATGATCGAGTTGTAGTAGAAGACCCGGGCGGCGCCATACTGACCGGGAAAGACCCCACCCTGGTAGGGGAGGTTCACCCCGGCGCTGTCCACTAGATAGATGATGGGGATTCGCTGGCGCATGGCGACTTCCTGGGCCCGGAGGATCTTGCGGATCGTCTCCGGCCACCAGGAGCCCGCCTTCACGGTGGCGTCGTTGGCTACCACCACGACTTCCCGGCCTTCGACCACGCCAAGACCGGTAATGACCCCTGCCCCCGGAGCCTGTCCGTCGTACTGGTCATAGGCGACCAGCAGGCCGATCTCGAGCCAGGGGGTGCCGGGATCGAGCAGCCGCTCGACCCGCTCCCGCGGCGCCAGCTTGCCCTGCTGGTGCATCTTGGCGACCCGCGCGGCGCCGCCACCCTCGCGCAGCTTGGCCGCCAGAGCGCGGTACTCCTCGCTCAACGCGCGGAGCCGGCTCTCCTTCGCGGGGGGTGGTGCCTTCACCCCGGCCTTATCCCTGGAGATGGTCAACCGCCCAGGTTTCGATGTACCCGATGAGATCGGACGTCGGGGTGCCCGGACCGAAGAGCCGTCCGATCCCCTGGTCCTGCAACGCCGCGGCGTCCTCCGGAGGAATGATTCCCCCGCCGGTCACCAGGACGTCGGGTCGCCCCTGCTCCACCAGGAGCTGGCGCACCCGGGGGAAGAGGGTCATGTGGGCCCCAGAGAGGATCGAGAGCCCGACCACGTCTACGTCCTCCTGCACCGCCGCGGTGGCGATCATCTCCGGCGTCTGGTGCAGTCCGGTGTAGACCACTTCCATCCCGGCATCGCGCAGCGCCGCGGCCACCACCTTGGCGCCCCGGTCGTGGCCGTCCAGACCGGGCTTGGCCACCAGGACCCGGATGGGCCGTGGAAGCGAAGGTCGAGAGGCGGCCATGGTCAGGAGCGTCCTCCAGGCAAGAGTTGGTCGGCCAACGCGTCGAGCGAAGCCACCCGGCGTACTCCATCCGGCGCCGCGGCGGT
>DASSML010000202.1:0-3920 GCA_035688895.1 Gemmatimonadales bacterium | reverse complement strand
GCCAGCAGCCGCATCGACTCCAGCCGAACGTTGGCCGCCTCGGCCGCCTTGGTCTCGCTGGAGCCGCGGCCGACCATCCGGGTGACCATCGCCGACGAGCCCACCAGCGCCGTGACGCCAATGCCCAGCACGATGACCGCGATGAGCACCTCGACCAGGGTAAAGCCGCGCTCGGACGTCTTCATTTCGTGACCCTCCCCATCGCGTCGATGGCCACCCAGTCGGTGTGCCCGGACTTGGTCATCCGCATGGTGTCGACGATCCCGCCCCACGACAGGCCGCGCGGGTCGAACTTGATCGAGTCGGCGTTGACCCGCGTCAGGGTGACGCCGTAGCGGCTGTTGAGATTCTCGACTACGCCAACAGTGTCGAACGTGCTCCCCGCCAGAGCGGTCACTCGCGGGGTGGCCACGATCCAGGCCCGGTTGCCGTTGGTGACCAGCCGAGTGCGCCGGTTGCCCTGCGTAGCGGCCGCCCGGGCCTTGGCGACCATGTTCACCACCATGGTCCGGGCCCCGCGCACCTTCTGCTGGGCCATGGCATTGTTGAACTTCGGGATCCCGATCAGCACCAGCAGCGACACGATGATCAGTGCGACCGCGATCTCGATCAGGGTGAATCCGGCTCGGTTGCGCACGGGCAGTCTCCTCGATGGCGACACGAACGACCTGCCCCCTTGCTAAGGCAGGACGCATACCACACGCGATGTGCTGTCAGATCAGAGAGTTATCGGTTGGACCCGGCGCCGGATGCACGCACCGCCTTGCACCCCGGCGCCAACGGTTGCGCTACGCCGCGGTGCGGACGGGCAGCCGGCGCATCTTGTAGAACAGCGTGCGCAGGCTGATGCCCAGCAGGCTCGCCGCCTGGCGCCGGTTGCCGCCCGAGGCGTCGAGCGCGCGGAGAATGGCCTGCCGCTCCACGGCCTCGACCTGGCTCTTGAGGTCGAGCGCCGCCGGCGTGCCGCTGCCGTTGGGGGAGCTACCCGTCATGGCGAAGTCGCGCGGCTCGAGCGGGCCGGTGCCGCCGAGCACCGCGGCGCGCTCGACCGCGTTCCGGAGCTCGCGCACGTTGCCCGGCCAGCTGTGATGGCTCAGCGCCGCCAGTGCGGCCGGGGTAACACTCACCGTGTGGCCCAGCCGCTGCGCCGCCTGCCCGGCGAAGTGGGCCAGGAGTGCGGGAATGTCTTCCGGCCGGTCGCGGAGCGGGGCGATGTGGAGGTGCACCACGTTGAGCCGGTAGAAGAGGTCGGCCCGGAACTCGCCCCGCTCCACCGCCTGGTCCAGCGGCTTGGCGGTGGCGGCGATGACCCGTACATCGACCTTGCGCGGCTCCCGCCCGCCGATCCGGCGCACCTCGCCCTCCTCCAGGACCCGGAGCAGTTTGGCCTGGAGCTCGAGCGGCAGGTCGCCGATCTCGTCCAGCAGCAGGGTGCCCTCGTGGGCCAGCTCGAAGAGGCCCGGCCGGTCGGCGGAGGCGCCGGTGAACGAGCCCCTCACGTGGCCGAACAGCTCGCTCTCGAGCAGCTGATCGGGAATGGCGGCGCAGTTGATGGCGGTGAAGCTCCGCTCGGCGCGAGGACTCATGCGGTGCACCGCGCGAGCCAGCACCTCCTTGCCGGTGCCGCTTTCGCCGGTGATGAGCACGGTGGTGTTGTGGCGGGCCACCCGGCTGGCGACGTCCAGCAGGTCGCGCATCGCCTGGCTTTCGCAAACCACGAGATCCTGCACTACGCCGGCGCCGAGGGTGGAGCGCAGCGCCTCGACCTCCTGGCGCAGCTTCTCCCGCTCCTCCGCCTTGCGCAGCGTCATGGTGACTTCGTCGGGACGGAACGGCTTGTGGAGGTAGTCGTAGGCGCCCTCGCGCATGGCGGCGAGCGCGCTGTCTTCGGTGCCGTAGGCACTCATCATGATCAGCAGCGCCGAGCCCCCGTCGCCGCGGTAGCGGCGAAGGAAGGTGAGGCCGTCCATCTTGGGCATGCGCACGTCGCAGAGGATCAGGTCGAAGGTCTCCGACCCGGCCCGGCGGAGCGCCTGCTCGGGGTCGGGCTCGACCGCCACCTGGTAGCCGGCTTCCTCGAGCAGCAGCGTGAGCGACTGGCGAAGCCCGGCGTCGTCGTCAACGATCAGCAAGCGCATCGGTCGTACCCGCGAGAGGCAGGAAGACTTTGAAGACCGCGCCGCCTTCGCGGGCGCGATCCACCCACACCACACCACCCGACTCGTGCACCGTTCGGGCCACGATCGCGAGCCCGAGGCCCGTGCCGGCCCCCGGCTCCTTCGTGGTGAAGAACGGATCGAACACCCGATCCCGGTCGGCCTCGGGGACACCGGGGCCGTCGTCCGCCACGTAGAGCAATCCGCCTGCGCTGCCGGGCGCCAGGTCGGACCGCCTCGGCCTGGGGAGCCAGTCCTGCCGAGCCCCCGGCGCCGGCCCGTTGCGCGTGCCGAGTACGTGCCGCTCCGGCAAACGCCGGGCCGAAGTCCCCACCGCGATGGTGCCGCCGGGGGACGCCTGCGCGGCGTTCACCACCAGGTTGAGCACCATCTGCTCCAGCGGGTGTCGCTCGCCCCGCACCAGCTCCAGGGACTCGTCCAGGTCCACCACGAGCCGGTGGTCCTTGAGCAGCCCCTGCGCGGTCAGGAAGTCGAGTGCGGTCCGGACCGCCTGGTTGAGGTCGGTCAGCCCCGCCGCTTCCGCTTCGTCGTCCCGCATTCGCGCACCGGGACGCGCATAATCCAGCAGTCCTTGCACGATCCGGTCGACCCGGGCGATGGCCGTGTGCATCTCGCCGATCACCTGCGGATCGCTGCCCCGGCGCCCGAGCACCTCGGTGTAAGTGCCGATGGCGCCTAGGGGATTGCGGATCTCGTGGGCCACCCCCGCCGCCAGGCGGCCGATCCCGGCCAGCTTCTCGACCCGCACCGTCTGGCTCTGTGCTTCGAGCAACTCTTCGGCCATGGCGCGGTAACGGTCTGCCAGGTGACCCAGCTCGCGCGTCTCGTGCGCCGCCGGCTGCGCCGGGATCTCGCCTCGGCCCAGGGTATCGGCTTCATCCGCGAGACGGGTGAGCGGCGCGAGCACCACCCGATGCACCAGATACCCGCCGAAGAGCACGAAGACCGCTGTGCTGCCGAGCCACAGGGCCACCAGTGGACGCCAGGTCTCGGTGAGGTCGCCGCCCAGTAGAAGCACCGTATTGAGGCCGACCAGGATGACCGCCGCCGAAGTGACGAATCCCAGGTTGACCAGGAGCTCGGTGCGGAGCGACCGCCGAGACCGCATCTCCTCAGTTGCACGCCACCGCGGCGTCGGCCGTGGCCGGCGGGATCGGGGGCGCATTGCCGTAGAAGATCACGCAGGTCTGCGCCGTCTTGACCGGCGCGACGGCCTGGGCCGACCAGCCGGCCGCGGTGGCGCTCACCACCGTGATCGTCACGTCCTGGCTCGGCGTGAACGGAAACGTGGGATCCGGGATCGGACCGCCGTAGTAGGTCCGGTTCTGCACCCAGTAGTTCTCCTGCACCGTGGCGATGTTGCGCAGGTCGGACCGCATCGCGGTGACGACCGCCTTGCCCTTCGTATTGGCGAACTTCGGAATCGCAATGGCCGCGAGGATCCCGATGATCACGACCACGATCAGCAGCTCGATCAGGGTGAAGCCTTTGGTCTTGCTCATGGCGCGACTCCGGGCGTTTCCTGTGTCTACCGCCGCAAAGGCGGGTTGAGAGTTGGTCGGCAAAAAGGGCGGCGACCATGGGGGCACCGCCCTTCTTGCTGACCCTTACTGCGTTGGGCTTACCAGCAGGCCGGCGCGCCCTCGGCGATCACGACCGCATTGGGCTGGTTAGCCTGCGGACCGACGTACACGCCGCAGGTGTTCGGCACGCTGGTGTTGGGCACCGCCGGGTTGGTGGCGG
>DASSML010000201.1:0-4850 GCA_035688895.1 Gemmatimonadales bacterium | reverse complement strand
CCGCTTGGCCTTCTTGTAGACGAGCGGCTTCATGCTACAGCACCTCCGGCGCGAGCGAGACGATCTTCATGTACCGCTTCTCGCGCAGCTCCCGGGCGACCGGGCCGAAGATGCGCGTCGCCCGCGGCTCGCCCGCCTCGTTGATCAGCACCGCCGCGTTCTCGTCGAACCGGATGTAGGAGCCGTCCTTACGGCGGGTCTCCTTGGCGGTCCGCACGATCACGGCCTTGGCCACGTCGCCCTTCTTCACCTGACCGGTGGGGATGGCGTCCTTGATCGCCACCACCACGGTGTCGCCCAGGCCGGCGTAGCGGCGCTTGCTCCCACCCAGCACCCGGATGACCAGCGCGCGGCGGGCCCCGGAATTGTCCGCGATGCGGAGAATGGACTCTTGCTGCACCATGTTACTTGGCCCTCTCCACGATCTCGGTCACTCGCCAGCGCACCGTCTTGGCCAGCGGCCGGGTCTCCATGATCCGCACGGTGTCGCCGACCCGCGCGGCGTCCGCGGCCTCGAGGTTGCGCGCCTTCACCTTCTTGGTCCGCGTGACCTGCTTGCCGTAGACCGGGTGGGCGTAGCGCCGCACCAGCGAGACCGTGACGGTCTTCGCCATCTTGTCGCTCGTCACCACGCCGGACCGGGTCTTGCGCCGGGCGCGGGGGGCGTTCGCCTGCTCAGGCATGGGCTTCTTTCTCCCGCAGGATCGTGTTCAGCCGGGCGATGTCGCGCCGGATGGCGCGGAAGCGCATCGGGTTCTCGATCGACTCGGTGGCGGAGCGGAACCGGAGATTGAAGCGCTCCTTGGTCAGCTCCTCGATCTTGGCCTTCAGGTCGTCCACCGACATCTCCCTGATCTCGTTCGCCTTCACGGTCAGGCCTCCTCGCGCTTGACGAAGCGCGTCTTCACCGGGAGCTTGGCCGCCGCCAGTCCGAGCGCCTTCTTGGCCAGGTCTTCCGCGATCCCCTCGACCTCGAACAGGACCCGGCCGGGCTTCACCACCGCCACCCAGCCCTCGGGATTGCCCTTGCCCTTCCCCATTCGGGTCTCGGCCGGCTTCTTGGTGATCGGCTTGTCCGGGAAGATCCGGATCCACACCTTGCCGCCCCGCTTCATCTCGCGGGTCATGGCGACGCGGCTGGCCTCGATCTGCCGGTTGGTGACCCAGCCCGGATCCAGGCTCATGAGCCCGAACTCGCCGAACGCCACCGTGTTGCCCCGGTGCGCGATCCCCTTGGTCCGGCCCTTGAACGTCTTGCGGAACTTGATTCGCTTCGGCGCCAGCATCGGCCTCAGGCCCCCGTGCTATAGGTGCGGCCCGACACGTCCTCGATCACCTCGCCCTTGAAGATCCAGACCTTGATCCCGATGGTCCCGTAGGTGGTCTTCGCGGTGCTGGTGGCGTAGTCGATGTCGGCCCGCAGCGTGTGCAGGGGCACCCGCCCCTCGTGGTACCCCTCGGTCCGCGCGATCTCGGCGCCGCCCAGGCGGCCCGCCGCGCGCACCTTGATGCCCTGGGCGCCCATGCGCATGGCGCTCTGGACCGCCCGCTTCATCGCCCGGCGGAAGCTGATCCGCTGGGTCAGCTGGTGAGCGATGTTGTCGCCGACCAGCTGGGCCGAGAGCTCCGGCCGCTTGATCTCTTCGACGTTGATCGCCGCTTCCTTGCCGGTGAGCTGGGCCAGCTCGTCGCGCAGCTTGTCCACCTCGGCGCCCCGCTTGCCGATCACCACGCCCGGCCGCCCGGTGTGCACCGTGATGGTGACCTTGCCCGGCCGCCGCTCGATGTCGATCTGGGCGATGGCCGCGTGGCCCAGCCGCTGCTTCAGGTACTTCCGGACCAGCTCGTCCTCCTTGAGCAGCGCCGGCATGTCCTTGTCGGCATACCAGCGGGAGGACCCCTGCTTGACGATGCCGAGCCGGAGCCCGATCGGATGCGTCTTCTGACCCATTTACTCGGTCTCCTTGCTCTCCACGTGGATCTCCACGTGGCTGGTGCGCTTGCGGATCGGGGTGGCCCGGCCCTGGGCCGCGGCGGTGAACCGCTTGAGCGGCTGGCCGCCGTTGACGATGGCCTTGCTGACCACCAGCGCGTCGGGGTCGAACCGCTCGTTGTCCTTGAGCGCCTTCTGCTCGGCGTTGGCCACCGCCGACTTGAGCGTCTTGGCGATCTGCTTGGCCGCGAGCTTCTTGTTGAACTTGAGGATCGCGTACGCCTCGTTCACGTCTTTGCCGCGAATGAGGTCGATCACGAGTCGCATCTTCCGGGGCGACTGGCGCACCAGCCGCTGAATCGCATGGCCGCTCATGGTTACTCCGGCTTCGCCTTCTTGTCCGCCACGAGCTTGCCGCTGTGCCCGCGGAAGAGCCGGGTGGGCGCGAACTCGCCCAGCTTGTGGCCCACCATGTTCTCGGTGACGTACACCGGGACGAACTTGTTCCCGTTGTGCACCGCGAAGGTGTGGCCCACGAACTCGGGGAGAATGGTGCTCGCCCGGCTCCAGGTCTTGACCACCCGCTTCTCGTTCTTGCTGTTCAGGATCTGGACCTTGAGCATCAAGGCTTCCTGAACGAACGGGCCCTTCTTGACGCTGCGTGCCATTACTGGGTCGCCTTCCCGCGCTTCCGTCCGCGCACGATGAGCTTGGTGGACGCCTTCTTCGGGTGCCGGGTCTTCTTGCCCTCCGGCTTGCCCCAGGGCGAGACCGGCGGACGCCCGCCCGAGCTCTTGCCCTCGCCGCCGCCCAGCGGGTGATCCACCGGGTTCATTGCGACGCCGCGGACCTTGGGCCGCCGGCCCAGCCAGCGGGTCTTGCCCGCCTTGCCCACCGACAGCAGCTCGTGCTCCGCGTTGCCCACCTCGCCGATGGTGGCGAGGCAGCGGCCGTGGATCAGGCGCATCTCGGTGCTCCTGAGCCGGAGGGTGACGTAGCTCCCCTCCTTGGCCACCACCTGCGCGCTGGCGCCGGCCGTGCGGCAGAGCTGGCCGCCCTTGCCGATCTTGAGCTCGATGTTGTGCACCGTGGTGCCGAGCGGGATCTCGGACAGCGGCATCGCGTTGCCGGTCCGGGTGTCGGACCCGGGGCCGGAGACGATGGTGTCGCCCTGGCCCAGCCCCTTGGCGTGCAGGATGTACCGCTTCTCGCCGTCGGCGTAGACGATGAGGGCGATCCGGGCGCTGCGGTTGGGATCGTACTCGATCTCCGCCACCCGGCCCGGAATCCCGAACTTGTCGCGCTTGAAGTCGATCTTCCGGTACTGGCGCTTGTGCCCGCCGCCCCGATGCCGGGAGGTCAGGTGCCCCAGGTTGTTCCGCCCGCCCGACTTCTTCATCGGCTCGAGCAGCGACTTCTCCGGGGTGTCGCGGGTGATCTCCTCGAACCCGGACACCGAGCGGAAGCGGGTGCCGGCCGTCATCGGCCGGAATTGCCTGATGCTCATCTCAGCCCTCGAACACGGCGATCGAGTCGCCGTCCTTGAGCGTGACGATTGCCTTCTTCCAGCGCTTGGTGGTGCCCCGGATGCGACCCCGGGTCACCTCGTGCCGCCGCATCTGCATGGTGCGGACGCCGGTGACGGTCACCGGAAAGAGCGCCTGGATGGCGGCCCGGATCTGGTACTTGTTGGCCTGGGGGTGCACCTCGAAGGTGTACTCCTTGCGCGTCTGGTAGGCCGCCGAGCTCTTCTCGGTGACCACCGGACGGACCACGACCTGGTGCAGCGCGGGCATTTACTTGCCTCCCTTCTTCTTCTTCGGCGCCGCCTTCTTGGCCGGCTTGCCCGCCGCCTTCTTGGCGGTGGTCTTCTTGGCCGCCTTGGCCTTGGCCGACGGCTTGGCCGCGGACTTCTTGGCCGCCTTGGCCTTGGCCGGCTTGGCCGCCTTCGGCGCCTTCGGCGGCGCGGCCCGCTTGGCCTTCGGCGCCTTGGGCGTGTCCTCGGCCTCGGGCTCCTCCGGCAGCGGCTCCGGCATCACGCCGGTAAGCGCGCCCTCTTCCACCACCACCGCGTCGGACCAGAGGATGTCGTAGGCCGACGCCTCGGCGTACGGCAGGACCTCGACCGTAGGCAGGTTCCGGCCGCTCAGGTAGACGTTGCTGTTGCTGCCGGCGGTGAGCACCAGCGCCTTCCGACCCTCGAGCTCGAGGCTCGCGAGCAGGGCCGCGAGCTGGGCCGTCTTGGGCTTCCGGAAGGCGAACCGCTCCACCACGTGCAGCGCGCCTTCGCGGGCCCGGGCGTTGAGCGCGCTCTTACGGGCGAGCTGCTTCACCTTGCGGGGGATCTCGGTCCGGTAATCCCTCGGCTGGGGACCGAACACGGTGCCGCCGCCCCGCCAGTGCGGCGCGCGGGTGGAGCCCTGCCGCGCCCGGCCGGTGCCCTTCTGCTTCCACGGCTTCTGGTTGCCGCCGGAGACGAAGCTGCGGGTCTTGGTGGCCGCGGTGCCCTGACGCTGGTTGTTCAGGAACACCTTGACCGCTTGGTGCAGCACCGGCTCGTTCACGGTGCCGTCGAAGACGTCATCCGGAAGCGCGAACCCGGCGTCGCGCCGGGCGCCGGCCGACGAGTAGTGCGGGGCCTCAAGCATGACGGCTCGCTCCTCCCTGCTTGGCGACGGTGACGATCCCGTTCCGGGCGCCGGGGATGGCCCCGCGCACGAACAGGAGGTTCCGCTCCGCATCCACCTTCACCACGGTGAGGCCGAGCTCGGTATGACGGGCGGCGCCCATGTGCCCGGGCATCCGCTTGCCCTTGATGACGCGGGACGGGTCGGTGCCCGGGCTGATGGAGCCGGGCTTCCGGTGCCGGGTGTTGCCGTGGGTCGCCGGGCCGCCGCCGAAGCCGTGCCGGTGCACC
>DASSML010000200.1:0-6923 GCA_035688895.1 Gemmatimonadales bacterium | reverse complement strand
ATCTGGGGCTCGGTCTGGAGCATGAAGTTCTTGGGACTGCCGCCGCCGACGATGAGCACGCCGCTCTTGCCGCCGGTGCGCTTGGCCTCGAGCACGATGCTCGCGGTCTCGTTCACGTCGGCGCTCACGTCGAACCGGAGTTGGCTCCCCGCGAGCGCCTGCTCGGCCACGTTCATCCCGATGGAGCTGTCCCCCGGGGAGCTGGTGTAGATCGGCACCTCGAGCTCGTGCGCCGCGGCGAGCACCGACCGCCGGCTCAGGCCCAGCGCCTTTTCCCGCTCCCGGACGTACCCGCCCAGCAGATAATGATACTCCGCGGTGCTCATCGACCGCTGGAACTCGGGCCGGGCCGATACCTCGCGCACGAACGCGTCGGTGGAAAGCAGCACGCCGTAGTCGAAGAAGATGTCGTAGATCCGCACCACCCCGTGCTCCCGGAGCTCGACGTCGTCGGCCGCCACGGTGCCCCGGTGCATCGGGAGCCCCAGCGCGAAGTGGGCGTCGTGGTACAGGTTGGCGCCGGTGCTGATGACCCAGTCCACGAAGCCCAGCTCCATGAGCGGGATGAGCGAGCTCATCCCCAGGCCGGCCGGTGTCATGGCGCCGGTGAGCGTCATGCCCACGGTGGTGTCGGGCTCCAGCATCCGCTGCACGTAGAGCTGGCACCCCTCGCGCAGCCGGCCGGCGTTGTAGGCCAGGAACGCGTTGTCGATCAGGTCGGCCGCCGTCTCGCTGCCGGTGATGGCGCGAGGCTCGATCCGCTGGCCCCGGAGATAGGCCGAGGAGGGCCGGCTCATGCCTTTCTCCCGAACTGGAACTCGCTGGTGTGGGGATGGCGGATCAGCTGGTCGGTCGGCTTGCCCGCCCGCGCGGCGATCACGAGCGCGGCCGCCTCGGCCGGATCGTCGGTGACCTGGAACAGATGCAGGTCGCTCGGATTGATCTTCCGCTCCTCGGCGACGGTGCGGGTAAGCCAGTCCACCAGGCCCGCCCAGTATGCCTGACCGAACAGGATGACGGGGAATCCCTTCACCTTGCCGGTCTGGATCAGGGTGAGCGCCTCGAACAGCTCGTCCAGCGTGCCGTAGCCGCCGGGAAAGACGATGAACGCGGTCGAATACTTCACGAACATCGTCTTGCGCACGAAGAAGAACTTGAAGTTGAGGCTGCGGGTCAGGAACCCGTTGGAGCCCTGCTCGAACGGCAGCTCGATGTTGCAGCCGATCGAGAGCCCCTCGCCTTCGATGGCGCCCCGGTTGGCGGCCTCCATGATGCCCGGTCCGCCGCCGGTGATCACGGGTATGCCCGCCTCCGCCAGCAGCCGGGCGGTCTCGATCGCCTTGCCGTAGTACGGGTCGTCGGCGCGGGTGCGGGCCGACCCGAAGATGGTTACCCCGTCGCTCACATCGGCCAGGTTGTCGAAGCCCCAGACGAACTCCCCCATGATCCGGAGGACCCGCCAGCTGTCGGACTTGAGGAACAGGGTCTCCGGCCGCTGCGGCGGCGGACTCTCCAGCAGCTGCTCGTCTTCGGTGGGCAGCTTCTTGTCGTCGATGTGACGGTAGGGCGTGTCGGTCATGGGCAGAATATAGGCCGCCTGGACGCCCGGGCGCACGTGCGTCAGCGCCGCCGGTGCCCTTCTTCCGCCGTCAGGTCGTGCCGGCCGCCGCGCCGCCGGCGAGAGGACCCGCGGCCGCCGGGCGCGGCCGCAGCAGGGCGCCGTCGGCGACGTCCGTCAGCAGATAGAGCAGCCCGTCCGGCCCGCCGCGCACGTCGCGGATGCGCGCCGTGAGCTCCCGGAGCAGCGTCTCCTGCAGCACCACCTCGCCGTCCCGGATGCGGACCCGGTGGAGACTCCGCTCCTTGAGCGCGCCGACGAAGAAATCTCCGGTCCAGTCGGGAAAGGCGCGGCCCAGGTACAGCGCGAAACCCGACGGCGCGATGGACGGGACCCAGACCGTGATCGGCGGCTCGATCCCCTGGGCCATCTGCTTGGTCGAGATCAGCTCGCCCGAGTAGTCCACCCCGAACGTGGTGAGCGGCCAGCCGTAGTTGAGGCCCGGCCGGAACCGGTTGATCTCGTCGCCCCCCTTGGGGCCGTGCTCGTGCTCCCAGACCGTGCCGTCGCGTGGATCGATCAGGAGCCCCTGCGGGTTGCGGTGTCCCAGCGTGTAGATCTCCGGTCGAGCGCCGGCACTGTCGGCGAAGGGATTCGCCTTGGCGGACGCCCGTCGCGATCGAGCCGCACCACCTTCCCCAGGTCGCTGTCCAGCCGCGGCACGATTCGAGCCGCAGCCACAGAGGAATCCCGCCGACAGCGCGATCAACGATCGCCGCATGCGAGCCTCGTGGGGAGAGTGGTCGGTGGAGGGTACGATTTCCGTACGGGCGGGTCGGGAGCGCTGTTTCCCTCCTCCATCCGGCCCTCCGCCACCCTTCGGCCCCGCCTATAATTCTCTCATGGCCGGGTCCTGGGGCACACTTATCGGGCGTCTCGCGTTGCGCGCCGCCGTCCGTCCGCGGCTGGCGGTGGATCTTCTCCGCACCGGGTGGGCGTTCCGTCGCCGGGACTGGTGGCGCCGGCCGCCGTTCCTCCCGGTCCCCGACCGTACCTACCTGCGCTGGCGGATGTACACCGCCTACGCCGACGAGTCGGCCGTGCCGCCGACCGACGACGTGGTGCGCTTCGCCCGCTGGCGACGGGAGACGATGGGCCTGTGAGCGAATCCTCCACGCCCCACATCGTGATCCTGGGTGGCGGCTTCGCCGGCCTCTATGCCGCCAAGTCCCTCGCGCACGCCCCGGTGCGGGTCACCCTCGTGGACCGTCGGAACCACCACCTGTTCCAGCCCATGCTCTACCAGGTGGCCACCGCCGCGCTCAATCCCAGCGACATCGCCTCCCCGATCCGCTCGGTGCTCCGCCACCAGCGTAACGCCGAGGTCCTGCTGGGCGAGGCCGACCGGATCTCGGTGGATCGGCGTACCGTGCATCTCAGCGACGGCGCCGAGCTGTCCTACGACTACCTGATCGTCGGGACCGGCGCCCGACACTCCTACTTCGGGCATGACGACTGGGAGCCGCTGGCGCCCGGGCTCAAGAGTCTGGAAGACGCGCTCGAGATCCGCCGCCGGGTGCTGCTGGCCTTCGAGCTCGCGGAGCGGGAGCCCGACCCGGTGCGGCGGCACGCCTATCTCACCTTCGTGATCGTCGGCGGCGGTCCGACCGGCGTGGAGATGGCCGGGGCGGTGGCGGAGATCCGGCGGTACGCGCTCCGCCGGGACTTCCGTCACATCGACCCCGGCGAAGCCACGGTGATGCTGCTCGAGGGCGGCCCGCGGCTCCTCACCGCCTATCCGCCCAAGCTCAGCGACAAGGCCAAGGCGAGCCTGCGCCGGCTCGGCGTCGACGTTCGAGTCGAGACGATGGTCACCGACGTGCGGCCGGGCTGGGTGCAGGCCGCGGGCTGGACCATCCCGACGCAGACGGTCATATGGGCGGCCGGGAACGTCGCGAGCCCGCTGCTCAAGTCCCTCGGCGCGCCGCTCGACCGCGTGGGGCGCGCGGTGGTCGAGGCGGACTGCAGCATCCCCGGCCATCCCGAGGTCTTCGTCCTGGGCGACGCGGCCGCATACCAGCACCAGGGCGACATCCTGCCGGGCATCTGCCCCGTGGCGATCCAGATGGGCGAGTACGCGGCCCACACCATCGTGGGCGACCTCAAGGGCCGGGCTCGGCGGCCGTTCCACTACTGGGACAAGGGACAGCTCGCGGTGATCGGTCGCGGCCGCGCGGTGGCCGACATCTGGAAGCTCCACTTCGGCGGATTCTTCGCGTGGCTCACCTGGATCTTCGTCCACATCTTCTTCCTGATCGGCTTCCGCAACCGGGTGCTGGTGCTGATCCAGTGGGCCTGGTCGTATTTCACCTTCGGCCGGGGGGCGCGGCTCATCACCCAGGAGCCCCGGCTCGAGCGGATGACCCTGCCTCCCGCCAAGGAGGCGGCTCGGGCGTCGTGATCACGGCCGACGAGCTGCGGGCGCGGGCCGAGGCGCTGGGCTTCGCCGCCTGCGGCATCACCGACCCCGGGCCGCTGCCGCATGGCGATCACCTCGATCGCTGGCTGGCACGGGGCTACGCGGGTACGATGCGCTACCTCCATCGCCAGGCCCGGAAACGGAAGGACCCCCGGCGGAACGTGCCGGAGGCGCTGTCGGTCGTGGTGGTGCTGGACAACTACTACGGAGAGGACCTGCCCGGCGAATCACGGGCGCCCAAGGTCGCGCGCTACGCGCGGGGCGCCGACTATCACGTGGTCACGCTGGGCCGGCTCGAGGCCCTCGCGGCGTTCCTGCGCGCCTCGGGCGCGACGGTGGCCCGGCCCTACGCCGACGCCGGCCCGGTGCCCGAGCGGGAGTTGGCGCAGCGCGCCGGATTGGGGTGGATCGGGAAGAACACCATGCTGATCCGGCCCGGTCTGGGCTCCTGGTTCTTCATCGGCACCGTCTTCACCGACCTCCCGCTCGCGGCCGACCCTCCTTTCACCACCGATCATTGCGGGAGCTGCACCCGCTGCCTCGACGCCTGTCCCACCGGCGCGTTCGTCGAGCCCAGGGTGCTGGACGCGACTCGCTGCATCTCCTATCTCACGATCGAGCACAAGGGCCCCATCCCGGAGGACCTGGCGGCGCGGATGGAGGGGTGGGTCTTCGGCTGCGACATCTGCAACGAGGTCTGTCCCTGGAATCAGCGTTTCGCCTCCCAGGGCAGCGAGCCGCTCTTCCGCTCCCGGGGCGCCCTGGCCGGCGCCGACCCGGAGCTCTTCGAGCGAATGGACGAGGCGGAGTTCGCCCGTCGATTCGGCGACACGCCGCTCGCGCGGCCGGGCCTCGCCGGCATGCGCCGCAATCTGCCCGCGGCGCTGGCCTCGATCCGGACCGGTGCCGCGCATGGATGATCTCGCGGAGCTCCGTCGGTTGTTTCGCTGGGGCCACTGGGCCAACGAAGAGACCCTGACCTCGCTCCGGCGGACAGCGACGCCGGCCGCGGTGCGCTGGCTGGCCCACATCGCCGCCGCGGAGCTGCTCTGGCTGGCCCGCCTGCGAGAAGAGCCGCCCCGGCTCCCGGTCTGGCCCGAGTTCGATCTCGACGACACCGCGCGCTGTCTGCTCGAGTCACGCCGGCTCTGGACCGCTCACCTCGAGCGACTCGGCCCCGATGACCTGTCCGATGCCGTCGGCTATCGGAACAGCAAGGGCGAGTTCTGGACCAGCAGCATCGCGGACATCCTCACCCATGTGAGTCATCACGGCGCCTATCATCGGGGCCAGATCGCCTCGGCCGTGCGCGCCGCGGGCGGCGAGCCCGCGTACACCGACTTCATCCATGCCGCTCGCCAGGGACTGCTCGAATGACAGGCGGACCCGGCCCCCTCCTCGTCGGCCTCGGCGTGGCGCTGATCCTGATCGGCCTGCTCTTCTGGTCTGGCAGCCTGAGCTGGTTCGGCCGGCTCCCCGGCGACATCCGGATCGAGCGCGACTCGGTGCGGGTCTACGTGCCCCTCGTCTCGATGCTGATCCTCTCGGTGGCCCTGAGCCTGATCCTGTATCTGGTGCGGCGCTTCCTCTAGCGGGTCGGTGTACCTTGCAGCATGGCACGGCGCGCGCCGCTCCCCGCCCCCGAAACGATCGAGACGCTCGACCCGGCCAGGGTCGCGCGCCTCCGTCGCCTGGCCGTCCTGCTCGATGACTCGATTCCCATTCCCGGCACCCGTTTCCGCATCGGCGTGGAGGCGATCATCGGCCTGTTCCCCGGTGCCGGGGATCTCGCCGGCGGTGCCTTCTCGCTCTACATCCTGCTGCAGGCGGCCCGGATGGGCGTGCCAAAACCGCTCCTCCTGCGGATGGCAACGAATCTGGTGGTGGATGTCGTGGTAGGCGCGGTGCCCATCCTGGGAGACCTCTTCGACGCGGGGTTCAAGGCCAACATGCGGAACCTCGACCTGCTCGAGCGGCACGTGCATCGCCCGGTCGCCTCGACCCGGAACAGTCGCCGGTTCGTGGCCCTGCTCGCCGTCCTGATCGGCTGCTGCGTCGTGGGAGCGATTGCGCTGCTGGTCTGGCTGGTCCACCTCCTGCTGACGCGGCCGGTCCTGTGAAGCCCCCCGAGCCTTCCCTCTACGGCGTCGCGATCTTCGTGACCGACATCGCCCGCGCCACCGAGTTCTACCGCGATCTCCTCGAGCTGCCCGTCACCAAGCAGGGATCGTTCGGCCTGGAGCTGTTCGAGGGTCCGACCCACGTCGGCATTCATCCGGCGGTGCACGCGGACGCTCGCAAGCTGGTCGGGCGGCACACCGGCATCACGATCTACGTGCCCGATCTGCTGCACTATTGCGGGGTGCTGCACGATCGCAAGGTGCGCTTCGTCGCGGAGCCCACCCAGCAGTCATGGGGGATCATGGCGATGATCGCGGACCCCGACGGGAACGTGCTCGCGCTCTGGGAGGATCGCCTGCCGGAGACGCCGCCGGGCTCGGTCAGCCAGGCCGACGGGACGGCGTAGCCGTCACCAGCCGCCGCGCCGCCGGATGCCCGCGCGCCGCGTCCTCCACGATCTGTCCCTGCTGCTCCATCCCGAACGCCTCGAAGGGACGGTAGTCGTCGGCGTCCCAGGCGTAGGGGTTCCGCCCCACGCCCAGCCCGCGATACAGCAGATGGCGCAGCTGGACCGAGGCCCCGCGCGCGAAGTAGCGCAGCGGTCCCCAGGCCTGGTACTGGGCGCAGTGGGTGAGCTCGTGGGCGAGCACGGCGGGGTCGGCTTCGCAGCGATCGGGAAGGAAGACCCGGTTCCCCAGCGCGATCGCGCGCCCGCCGCTCAGCGTCAGCACCAGTCGGCGGAGCCAGCCCGAGCCGCCGGCGCAG
>DASSML010000199.1:0-7555 GCA_035688895.1 Gemmatimonadales bacterium | reverse complement strand
AATGGTGACGACGGGCGGAATGTTCACCTGCCGCTCCATCACCAGCGGGGCGACGAAGTTCGCCTCGATGAGGTGGACGCCGACGCCGACGGCGGTGGCCCCGAGCGCCTTTCCCAGACCGAGCGCGCCGAGAGCGAACAGCGTCGGAAGGAGCGTGGAGAACAGCACCCCGAAGAACGGCACGATGGCGGCCACTCCGGCGAAGACGCCGAAGGCGAGAAAGTACGGGATCCCCAGGACCCACAGTCCCAGGGTCGTGAGCGCGGCGAGCAGAACCATCGCGACGATCTGTCCCACGACCCATGCGCGCAACGTTGTCCGGAGATCGGCCAGGATGGACCGGGCCAGCGGGCGGCGGGCGGGCGGCACCAGCGCCACCACTCCGTCCGCGTAGACACCGGGCGTGCGCGCCAGGTAGATCGCCATGACCAGGACGCTGATGCCCTCGATAAGGAACTCGACGCCGCCACGGAGATAGGGAACCGCGGCGCCGCGGAGAAAGTCGAGAATGTCGTTGAGGCTGCTGGCCAGCAGACCACCCGATCCCTGCTCCGAGACGCTCCGTCCCAGCAGGGGCACCCGGCGGAGCAGCCCGGTGATGTTGCGGTCGAGATCGCTGAGGTATTGGGGAAGATTGGCGAGGAAATCGCGGACCTGCTCGCTCACCGCGGGCGCGATGAGCACCACTACCCCCGCCGCCGCGCCGAGGGTGACCACCAGCGCGAGGGCGAGCCCCGCAGCCCGCGGCATCTCCAGCCGGCGCTCGAGCTGGTCGGCCACGGCCTCGAGGTAGACCGCGACGATGACCGCCAGGAAGATCACCAGCAGGACATCGATCGTGCGGACGACCAGGGCGATCGCGCCGACGGCGAGCAGTACCCGCCCGAGCGGGAACGCTCGCCGCCGATCCGCCTGCTCCGCCGCCATCAGCGGGTGGTGCCCTCGTCCCCCTCTTCGATCACCTCGGCCTCGTGCACGTCGCCGCCGGCGGCGCCGGCGCCCAGCTGACGGGTCTGGCCCCCGCCGGCCGCGGGGAGCAGGCCCATCCGCTGCTTGAGCTCGAGCAGCTGCTGGTCGGAGCTTCCCTTGTACTCCAGCGCGTCGAACTGCCGGGCCAGATGATCGCCCGAGAACTCCTCGTTGATCTCGGCCGCCGCAATGGCCTTGCGCTCGTGAGCCTCGATCTTCTCGGCCATCCGCTCGAACGACTCGAAGGCGCTCTTGTCCGACATGCCGGACATGGTCTCCTGGATCCGCTGTTGGGCCTCCGCCCGCTTGGCCCGGGCCACCAGGATGTTCTTCTTCCGCTTCGCTTCCTCGATCTTGTCGTTGAGCTGGCGGAGCGAAAGCTTGAGCGCCTCGGTCTCGGCCTTGTGCTTGAGCCAGGTCTCGTGCAGCTGCTGGGCGCCCTGGAGGTGCTCGTTGTAGCGCCCCAGCGCCTGCTTGGCCAGGTCGTCCCGCCCCTCCTGCACCGCCAGCATGGCGCGCCGCTCCCAGTCCTCGGCCTGCTTCTTCATGGCCTCGGCGTCGGACTGGAGCTTCTTCTCGTCGGCGATCGCCGAGGCCACCTGCTGCTTGGCCTTGGCCAGCTGACCCTTCATGTCCACGATCAGCTGGTTGAGCATCTTTTCCGGGTTCTCGGCCCGCGAGATCAGGTCGTTGATGTTCGACCGGAGCAGCGTCGAGAAGCGATCAAAGATTCCCATGGACGGTCACCTTTCCCGGTACGGCGCGAGGGCGCCGAGATGCGAGGCCAGGGCGAGTGTCATCGAGTCGAAGCTTGCCTCGAACTCGCTGAAGTCGAGGTTCTCCAGCTCCAGCGTGTCGGTCAGCACCACGTGGTCGCCCTCCAGCCCGTAGGAGCCGTGCACCAGCTCCCGGGCGTTGTATTCCAGCAGCTGGCGGAAGAGCTCGCTGCGCCGCGGCTCGCTGGCGGGGAGCTCCATCACGCGGACCCGGAGGATGACCACCGGCGGCGCATAGTGGATCACGATCTCGGCGTCGTCGGGGGTGCGAGCGAGCCAGAGATTGGGCTCGATCTCCATGACCGTCAGGCTGCCGGCCTCGAGCCGGTCGAGAAACGACTGGATGTCGTCTTTGGTGATCATCGCTGAATTCCCCCGGGGATCTGGTCGGGCTGGCCGCCACGGGCGAGCAGCCGCTCGGCAAAATCTAACCGCTCCTCCACCTCGGCCAGCCGTTCCCGCAGCTGGTCCATCTCCGCCAGCATCGCCGGGTCCGCTGCCTCCGTGCCCGTCCGGCCCCGTATCCGATCTCCCAACGCCTTGGCCACCGGTCCGGTGAAGATCTTCACCAACCCCACACACAGCGCCACAAAGGCGATCGCGTCGAAGGGGCCCATGGCTCAGCCCCCCGGCAGCCGGTCAGGCTCCAGCGACTCCTGCCCCCGGACCAGTATCCGCTCGGCGAATTCCACCCGTTCCTCCAGCTCCATCATGCGAGGCTGCATCTCCTCCAGCACCCGGACCCGCGCGCGCAGCGCCTGGAGCTCCGCCTCGGTCTCGGCGGCGACGCCGCCCTGCTCGATCCGGCGGGCCCAGGCCCGAATCAGCGGCCACAGGATGACCGCGACGATCGCCCCGAACACCAGCAGCAGGGCGACAGCGTCCCAGCCTTCCAGCGACCCGGTGACCGACACATGCTGTTCGGGCGCCGGAGGCGGGGCGGGAACCTGGGCCGGAAAGGTCACGTGTTCCTCGGCCGCCCGAGCTCGGCGGCGCTCTCCTGGCCCCGGGTCAACAGCCGCTCGGCAAAGTCCAGGCGCTCCTCCAGCTCGGCTACCCGGACTTGGAGCGTGTCCATCTCCACCAACCGGTGCTGCAGCTGCTCGACCTCCTCGCGGAGCGCCGGGTCGGCCGACTTGCCCTCGAGCCGGCGGGCCAGGGCACGCATCACCGGCCAGAGAATGATGGTGGCCGCGATGAGGGCGAAGACCACGATGGTCACCACCCCCGCGTCGATCCCGCCGTTCGCGAAGACCAGGTTGGGGTCGAACGGGGGCGGAACCGGCGGCACCGGTGGGGCTTGCTGGATCACGGCCCGTTCCCCTTCCCGACCTGGGCCCGCTCCTGGTTCTGGAGGACGATACGCTCCGTAAAGTCCATCCGTTCCTGCAGCTCGGACACTTCGCGGCGGAGCTGGTCAACCTCCGCCAGAAGCTCGGGATCCTGCGCCGGGACGGCCCCGTGGGAGCGGATCCGCTCGGCGATGGCCTTCCCGACCGGGCTCAGCGACAGGAGCCAGAGGGTTCCGCCGCCGAAGATGAAAGTGATGGCGAGTACGCCTTCTATATCCATGTCCGTTCCCTTGTCCACAGACGACTACGCGCCCGCCCCCTACGGGATTGGGCGCCTGCGTGTTTCAAGGCGAAACGACGAATCAGATCAGCTCGACCGCTTCGATCGCGCCGAGGGACACGGCGATCTCGGTGTCATCGCTGTCGGCCGGCCGCAGGTACACCTCATGGGCCGTGATGTGGGTATCGACGCTCATCGGGACGCCGACCACCTCGGTGCGATCGGTGGTGGTGATCCGGACCACCTGCTCGTGCCCGCCGGCGTAACCCAGCAAGGAGACGATGTCTTCGTAGGTCATGCGGACCTCCGACGTTGGTGGGTCCTAAAATCTACGGCCGGTCCCCCCGCGTCGCCATGCGGGAAGACCGGCCGAGACATGCGCCCGAGGGCCGTTATTGGCCGCTGGCGCGCTCCGGGGTGGCCGCTGGCGGCGGGGCTTGGAGCAGGTTCCGATCGAGGAACCGGGTGATCAGGTCGAACAGGTGGGCCTGGGTTCCCTTGCCCTGGCAGATGCAATGGGTCCGGTTGGGGTATTCCATCATCTCGAATGGCTTGCCGGCGGCGACGAGAGCGTTGATGAGCATCTCGCTGTTCTGATAGTGCACGTTGTCGTCCCCACCGCCGTGGACCAGCAGCAGGTTGCCCCGCATACCGTCCACGTAGCTGAGCGGCGAGCCCCGGTCGTACCCCGCCTTGTTGTCGGTGATCAGCCCGTTGAAGCGCTCGGTATAGACGTTGTCGTAGAGCCGCCAATGGGTCACGGGGGAGACCGCCACCGCCGTCCGGTAGAGTTCCGGATGCTGGAACAGGACGTTGAGGCTCATGAATCCGCCGTAGCTCCAGCCCCAGATACCGATCCGGTTCGGGTCCACGTAGGGCCGCTCCCGCAGCATCCGCGCGGCCGCGGCCTGGTCGTGAGTCTCCAGTACCCCGAGCTGGCCGTAGATCGCCTTCCGGAACTTTCGGCCCAGCGGCGCGGGGGTTCCCCGGTTGTCCACGATGGCGACCAGGTATCCCTTCTGGGTGAGCATGCTGTGCCAGAGGTAGTAACCGCCCCAGCTGTCCTCCACCTCGGTACCGCCGGGACCGCCGTACACGAAGAAGAGAAGCGGATACTTCCGGGTGGAGTCGAAGTCCGCCGGTTTGAGCAGCACGCCCGGCATCTTGGCGCCGTCCTCCGCCGGGACGGTCAGCCATTCGACGGTGGGCCGCTTGAGGGCGGAGACCCGGGCCCGAAGCTCCTGGTTGTCCACCAGGGTGCGCACCGGCTGGTGGCCCGGCAGCCGGATCAGGCGCACGATCGGCGGATTGCCGAGGCTGGAGTAGTTCTCGATGGCGTACTTGTAGTTGGGCGCCAGGTCGTAGGTGTGGCTGCCCGGCTCGCGGACCGGGCTCAGCCGCTCGGGCTTGCCCTTGCCGTCGAGGCGAGTGCGGAAGAGATACCGCTGTACGGGGTTCTCCGGTGAGGCGATGTAGTAGAGCCAGCCCCCCTTGGGGTCGATCCCCTTGACCTGGAGCACGTCGAAGTCGCCCTTGGTAACCAGGTGGCTGGTCTTGCCGTCGCGGGAGACCACGTAGACATGCTTCCACCCGTCCCGCTCGCTCACCCAGGTGAAGCTCTTCCCACCGTCCAGCCACACGAAATCGTCCACTACGTCCACCCAGGTGCTGTCCCGCTCGGTGAGTACCATCCGGGCCTGGCCGGTGCGCGCATCCCCCAGGATGACCTGGTCTTCATTCTGCAGGCGGTTGAGGCGCTGGAGCA
The DNA here is from genome assembly GCA_035688895.1 of Gemmatimonadales bacterium. Lineage (GTDB taxonomy): Bacteria > Gemmatimonadota > Gemmatimonadetes > Gemmatimonadales > GWC2-71-9 > CAVVWJ01. The sequence goes on along the minus strand of DASSML010000199.1, from coordinate 2,473 downwards.
CCACTTCGTCGGAGTTGGCCGCCCATTCCATCCGCGGGATGTAGTGGTTACGCGGGTCGCCCTGGAGCTCGATCCAGCGGGTCGGCCCGCCGGTGGCGCTCACGATCCCGACCCGAGCGGCGGAATTGGTCTCCCCCACCTTGGGGTATTGCACGGGGATGACCCTGGAGTACACCGAGTCGGTGTTGTTGATCAGGTCGAAGCTCTTCACCGAGTCGGCATTGAGCTGCCAGTAGGCGATGGAGCGCCCGTCGGGACTCCAGCGCCAGCCGTCGGCGTAGTAGTTCATCAGCTCTTCTTCGTACACCCAATCGAAGGTGCCGTTGATCAGGGTGCGGGAGCCGTCGGTCGTGAGCGGAGTGATGGTGCCGCTGGCGAGGTCCTCGACGTAGAGGTTGTTCTCCCGGACGTACGCGACGCGTCGGCCGGCCGGATCGAACTTGGCGAACATGAGCGTCGAGGGCTTCGCGTCCGGGCCCCCCAGTTTGCGCAGCTTGCCGGTGCCGCGGTCGAAGACCCAGTAGTCGCCGCGGGTATTGAGCCGCCAGACCGGCTGGGTGTTGGTGAAGATCAGCAACATGGTCCCGTCGGGAGACCAGCCGTAGTCCTCGACCTCCAGCGGCTCGTTCTCCCCAGACGGGACCAGCTGGCGGGCCGTCACCATGACCTCACGGGTCCCCTTCTCCGCGTCGTACCGCACCAGGTCCGCGCCCGCACCGTCCCCCGAGGGCTCGAGCGTGGTGTAGGCGGTGCCGTCCTCCAGCCAGCGGGCGGGCCCGAACGGCTCGGAGGCGAACTCGCCCGAGGCGAAGATCCGCCGGATGGTGAGCAGAGACGGATCGCCCTGCTGGGCCGAAACCGGCAGGGCGGCGGTCGTGAGGGCAAGCACAGCTGTCACCAGCAGGGAGGCACGAGGCACGGGGGATCCGGGTCGAAAAGGTGACGGACGACGTTGCGGCAGGGCCCTGGGCGGGCCAACTTCCGCGGGAATTATAGCCCGGCAGACCGACCGGGGGATTCGCGCATACTTCGTGCGAATGGCCCCTTCGGTTTCAACCGGCCACCCGACTGAGGAGCCTACCCATGTCTTTACCCGTTCCGACCCGAACCGCCGCCTGGGCACTGCCTTATGTCCTGGGTATGGCGACCCTGGTGGTCGGCTGCTCCAAGCAGGAGCGCCCGGACGTCTCTGTCCGGCAGACCAGCCTTGCCGCCACGACCCCGGCCGTCCCGACGGATACGGCGGACAGCCAGCTGGTGACCTTCGACGCCGCGTCCAATACGGTGACCTTCAACCTCGTGGCGGGGCCCTTCAACTGGAACGGATTCAGCAACGGCCAGGCCACCCTGACGGTGCCGCCCAAGAGCAACATCGTCGTCAATTTCGTGCAGGACGACGGGACCCCGCACAGCGCGGAGGTCGCGTCGGGCGAGGGGGCCGTGCCCAACTCGGGCGGCGATCCGGCGATTCCGCGCGCCTATACCAACAAGGTGGTGGAAGGGCTGGCGCAGGGCGCCACGGATGTGATGAAGTTCAGCGTCCCGGACAGCGGCAAGTTCCGCATCATCTGCGGAGTGCCCGGACACGCGGCAGGTGGGATGTGGATCTGGATGGTGATCGATCCCTCGGCCAAGACGCCGAGCTTCGGCCCGACGCCTAAGTCGTAACGGCGGGCTGCAGGACCCTCCGCAGGAAGCGGGCGGTGTGGCTGGCCTCGACCTCGGCGACGTCTTCCGGGGTGCCCTGGGCCACGATCCGCCCGCCCCGCTCTCCCCCTTCCGGCCCCAGGTCGATGATCCAGTCGGCGGTCTTGATGACGTCGAGGTTGTGCTCGATCACGACCACGCTGTTCCCCTTGTCCACCAGCCGATGCAGCACCTCGAGCAGGAGCCGGACGTCCTCGAAGTGGAGGCCGGTGGTGGGCTCGTCCAGGATGTAGAGAGTCCGCCCGGTGTCGCGCTTGGCCAGCTCGGTGGCGAGCTTGACCCGCTGGGCCTCGCCGCCCGACAGGGTGGTCGCCGCCTGGCCCAGGTGGATGTAGCCCAGGCCGACGTCGTTGAGCAGCTCGAGCTTCTCCGCGATGCGCCGCTGGTTGGAGAAGAAGTCCAGACCGTCGGCCACGGTGAGGTCGAGCACGTCGGCGATGCTCCGACCCTTGTAGCGCACCTCGAGCGTTTCCCGGTTGTAGCGGCGCCCCTTGCAGACCTCGCAGGGGACGTAGACGTCCGGGAGGAAGTGCATCTCGATCTTCACCAGCCCGTCGCCCTGGCACGCCTCGCACCGCCCGCCCTTCACATTGAATGAAAAGCGCCCGGGCCCGTATCCTCTGAGCTTGGCGTCGGGAAGCTGGGTGAAGAGCTCCCGGATCGGGGTGAAGAGACCGGTGTAGGTGGCCGGATTCGACCGTGGCGTGCGCCCGATCGGGCTCTGGTCGATGTCGATCACCTTGTCGATCTTGTCCAGCCCCTCGAT
>DASSML010000198.1:0-3153 GCA_035688895.1 Gemmatimonadales bacterium | reverse complement strand
GGTAAACACGATGTTAGGCAGCGACCCCTGACTGATCAGGTTGAGGGTGTTGTGGATCCGCTCCTGGCTTCCGACCTCGCCTTTGATGTGGAGGAAGTCCTGCTCCGCACCGGTCTGCCGGTAGGTCGCGCCGGTGGTGAGCCCGACGCCCCGCGTGCCCCGATCGAGGAAGGTGAGGTGGCCGTGGAAGAGCTTCCCCTCCACGGTCACCTCCTTGAGAATGAACAGCTGGTCGATGTGCAGCAGGACGTCCTCGCCGTTGCACACGTTGGTTACCACCTGGTCCTCGATGACCGCCACGCGCTGGCGGTTATGAGTGACGGCGGCGTTCACGGCGTGAGTATCCGAGGGCGCCACCGGAGTGTCGGCGTCGGTGCACGCGGCGACAAGGACGGCCGCGGCGAGCAGCAGAGAAGAGCGATTCATGGGGGATTCCGGTACAGAGGTGAGATTGGGCTGACCCGTCTTCGAATTAGGACTTGGGCCTGGGCCTGTCAAGCGGGAGAACTCGTTAGCCGTGGACAATCTGGATCAGCTCCTCAACCTGTGGGATTTCGAGCGCGCCGCCGCGGCGGTGCTCGAGCCGATGGCCTGGCGGTATTACAGCGGCGGCGCGGGCGATGAGCGCACGCTGCGGGGGAACCGCCTGGCGTTCGAGTGCCGCCGACTCCGGCCGAGAGTGCTGGTGGACGTCAGTTGTCGTTCCTTGTCCACCACGGTGCTGGGCCGACCGACGAGCTGGCCGGTGCTGGTGGCGCCGATGGCCTTCCATGGGCTCGCGTGCGGTGAGGCCGAAGCCGCGACCGCGCGCGCCGCGGCGGGTCTGGGCACGGTGTTCTGCGTGAGCACGATGGCCAACCTCCCGCTCGAGCGGGTGAGGGCCGCGGCGCCGGAGGCGCGGCAGTGGTTCCAGCTCTACGTGCAGCGGGATCGCGGCGTGACCGCCGAGCTGGTGCGCCGCGCCGCGGCTGCGGGGTACGAGGCGCTGGTCCTGACCGTGGATGCTCCGGCGCTGGGCCGCCGGGAAGCGGACCTCCGCCACGGCTTCAGCCTCCCGGCGCACCTCACGCCCGGAAACCTCGAGCTGGGCGACGCGGTCCTCCTGTCGGGCACCGACGCCCGCTCCGCCCTGGCGGCCCAGTTCTCCGCCAGCACCGATCCATCGATGACGTGGCACGACCTCGGCTGGCTTCGCTCGCTGAGCCCGCTGCCGATCGTGCTCAAGGGGGTGCTCCACCCCGATGACGCGAGACGGGCGGCCGACGAGGGCGTGGACGCGGTGGTGGTCTCCAACCATGGTGGCCGCCAGCTCGACGGGGCCATCGCCTCGCTCGACGCGCTGCCAGCCATAGCGGCCGCGGCGGGCGGCCAGCTCGAGGTGCTGCTGGACGGGGGCGTCCGGCGGGGGACCGACGTGCTGACGGCACTGGCCCTGGGCGCGCGGGCCGTGCTGCTGGGGCGACCGGTGCTCTGGGGTCTCGCGGTGGCCGGCGAAGCGGGAGCCGCCCGAGTGCTCTCGCTTCTTCGGGATGAGGTAGACCTGGCACTCGCGCTGACCGGGTGCACGTCGCCGGCCGAGGTGACGGCGGACCTGCTGGGTTGACGGCCAGTCGCTCGAGCCCCAATGTATCGGCACCTCAACAGGATCAACCCATGGACCTCGACGACCTTCCCGTCGGCCGAGTGCTCAGTCGCCGCGAGGCCCTCGGCGCGCTTGGCGCCTCAGGCCTCGTGCTCCTCGCCGATCGCTGGCTTCCCGGCTGGTACCACCCGGCACCGACCCGTCGCTCGCCGGGCTGTGTGGTCCGGCCGGAGCAGATGGAGGGCCCCTATTTCGTGGACGGGATGCTCGACCGCTCGGACATCCGGGCGGACCCCGATAACGGCCAGGTCATGCCCGGCACTCCGCTCCTGCTCACGCTGGCCGTCAGCACCGTGCGCGACAACGCCTGCACCCCGCTGGCCGGAGCACACGTGGACGTCTGGCACTGCGACGCGCTGGGCGTCTACTCAGGAGTGAAGGACCCGCACTTCGACACCATCGGTCACCATTATCTCCGAGGCTGGCAGCGTACCGACAAGAAGGGTGAGGCGCGGTTCCGCACCATCTACCCCGGGTGGTACCCCGGCCGGTCGGTGCACATCCACTTCAAGGTGCGCACCGATCCGGACGCCGAGCGCGGCCAGGTGTTTACCTCCCAGCTGTACTTCGACGACGCGCTCACCACACGTGTGCACCAAGCGCAGGTGTACACCAAAGCGGGCCGCCGGACCATGAACGCGGATGACGAGATCTATACCGATGGGGGCAACCAGCTGATGCTCGCACCGGAGCATTCGGGTGACGGGTGGGCGGCGCGGTTCGACGTGGCGCTTCAGGCGGGGTGATATCCATGCAGCGATCGTGGCTGGCCGGACCCTGGACCGTGTTGCTCGCGCTCGGTGCGCCGTCCTCGACCGCGGCGCAGGAGGGGCAGCCTGTGACCCTGAGTCTCACGGCGGGCCCGTCGGCCTACGACCTCTCGGGCACGGGTACCAGCTTCGCCGTGGCGACACAGGGCGCCTGGGAACTGCTTCCGGCGCTGGTGGTCGAGCCGGGCCTCACCTTCTTCGGCTACGAGGCGCAGTTCGCGGACCGGGTGAGCTATCTCTTCCCGGAGGTCAGCATCCAGGCTCAGCTGCCCCGCGGCACCGTACGGCCATTTCTCGGTGTCGGAGGCGGGGGAGCGTTCGTGGTGAGTGGAGAGGGCGAGACGGCCGGGACCCTGCACGCCGTCGGCGGGGTGCGAGTGCAGCTCGACCCGCGATGGAGCCTGCGCGGCGAGCTGCGGGTGCGCTCCGTCGATCCCTGGGTCGGCAACACCGCCGACTTCATGTTCGGCGTAGGCCGCCGGCTGCATTAGGGGGTCGTGCATGAAGAAAATGGTCGCCGCCGCGAATCCCGAGGCCTACGTTGCCGCCCTGAAGGGCTGGCGGCGCACCCGGGTCGAAGAGCTCCGGGCCGCCATTCAGGCCGCGGCCCGGCTGGACGAGGTCATCAAGTGGGGCAACCTGGTCTACCTGGCCAACGGTCCCGTGCTGATGATCCGGGCCGAGGACGAGCGGGTGCTGCTCGGGTTCTGGCGGGGCCAGCGACTCCGCGAGATCGAGCCA
>DASSML010000197.1:0-4268 GCA_035688895.1 Gemmatimonadales bacterium | reverse complement strand
GACGCGCCTTCCCGATGGTGACGGCACTCGTGGTTCTCGCTGCGGGCGTGGCGACGGGTCAGGCCGCACCTGGGCCGCGGGCGGGGTTCTGGGGCGCTTTCGGCCTCGGAGCGGGGGGTGAGGCGTATGATCTCCGCGACGGCCTTGGATACAGCGAGCAGCTGTATCGCCCCACTTTCTCGCTCCGGGCCGGCGGAACGGTCAACCAGCACGTTCGCCTCGGCGGCGAGATGCTGAGCTGGATCAACCAGAACGGCGACGCGATCGAGTCTCTCACCAGCGCGATGTTCGTGGGACAGGTGTATCCGTTCTCCACTAGCGGCCTTTACCTGAAGGGTGGCGCGGGGCTGGGCCGGAACGCGGTAGATTTTCCCGATGGATCCGGCGTCGGCGACACCGGGTTCGCCGGCCTGCTGGGTGCCGGGCTGGAGATGCGGGTGAGCCGGCGCTGGTACCTCAACCCTACCGTAGATCTTGTGGAGCATCACTACAGCGGACGTGGTGTCGACAATTACCGGGAGCGGCTCGTGACCTTCGGCATGAGCATCCTCTACCAGAGCGGGCGCTGACGGCATTATCCTGCCGTCAGCCGATGGTGCAGCACATGAATTCTGATTCGACTATTCGGACCGCCGCGTCGGTCCTTCTGCTGGTTCTGGCGGGTTGCAGCAACGATCTGACCCTGCCGAGCAGCTCGGGGAGCGGCCTTGGCCTGTCGCAGGTACGTGGCGACGGGCAGCGCGGTACGGTCGGCGCTCCGCTTCCCGCCCCGCTGGTGGTGCGGGTGGTCTCCTCCGGCGGCGCGGGTGTGTCCGGCAGGCGGGTGGCGTTCCTTCCCATCGGTGAGGGCTCGGCCGACCGGCTCGAGCCCGATACAGCGCTCACCAACTCGAGCGGTGAAGCCTCCAGTACCTGGGTGCTGGGCTCTCAGGCCGGCCAGCAGCAGGTGGAGGCGCGCCTCGTGGTGGACGACACGGTTCCCCAGCCGGTAACCTTCAGCGCTGAGGCTGTCGCCGCGGCGCCGGATACCCTCGCGGGGGCGAGCGCGCTGAACCGAGCCGGACGCCGCGGGGCCGAGGTGGCCGACCCGCTGGTCGTCCGCGTAGCCGACCGGTTCGGCAATCCGGTGTCCGGCGCGGTAGTGACCTGGGAGGTCACGGCCGGGGGCGGCGAACTCAGCCTGCCGGCGTCCGAAACGAGTGCCGATGGAACGACGGCGGTTTCCTGGCAGCTGGGCGACCAGGTGGGAATTCAGAGGGCCACTGCGGCGATCTCCGGGGTCACCGGTTCGCCGGTTACCTTTAGCGCCGTCGTGCTCTTCTAAGAGGTCCGCGACTGTAGCGACATCGCCACATCGGCGGCCGGAAGCTGTTTTGTAACACGTGTATTTGTAAAGACTTGCACCGGATGGCCACGGGCCAGGCCGGGCACGCATTCTGCTTTCACCCAGCGTGACTCCAACCGGTTTCAGCGTGAGCCACTTTCGTCGTCGGTGTGCTGCCTTCGTCGCGATTGCCGCGGTAGCCCTGTTCCACCTCGGCTGCGGCGATGGCGTCGGCCTGCCTGACGAGCTTGTCCCCACCGAGATCAAGGCCTTCAGCGGCGACGACCAGACCGGTCCCGCGGGCGTCAAGCTCGATCTCCCGGTCGTCGTTCGGGTGACCGATCGGAGCGGCCGGCCGGTCGCCAACCAGAACGTGGCGTTCGCCCCGGCCTCGGGCTCGGGGAGCGTCACACCCGCTTCGGCCACCACCGACAATGAGGGGAAGGCCTCCACCTTCTGGACGCTGGGTCCGGAGGCAGGAGCTCAATCCCTCACCGCCCGGGCCCAAGGCGGCAGCGCGCCCGACGGGCTCGATGTCGGCCTCACCGCTCACGCCGTGTCGGGGCTGGCCACGCAGATCCAGGTAGCCAGCGGGAACGAGCAGACCGGCGCGGTGAGCTCGGCCCTGCCCGACTCGCTGGTGGCGCGGGTGATCGACGCCGGGGGCAATCCTGTCGCCCACGTCGAGGTCCACTGGAGCGTGAGCGGCGACGAGGGCTCGATCTCGCCCGAGGTCGTGGTCACCGGCGAAGACGGCCTGGCGGCGGCCGAGCGGGTGCTCGGCGCAAGGGCGGGCGACCAGTCGGCCCAGGCGACTGCGCCGGGGCTCGATGGCTCGCCCCTGACGTTCATCCACACGGCAGTGCCGGCGACGCCGAGTCAGCTGATCAAGGTCTCGGGTGACGGACAGAGTGCCCCGGCCGGCTTCCAGCTGGCCGACTCGCTGGTCGTACGGCTGGTCGACCAGAACGACAACCCCATCGGCGGACGGGCGGTCACCTGGGTCGTGGGCCCCGGCGAGGGCTCGGTCGATCCGGTGAACTCTATGACCACCCCACAGGGCCTCGCGGTCACCCGCTGGACCATGCCCCCGGGCAGCGGGACCTTCTCCATCGACGCCGTGTTCTCGGGGGTCGATCCGGTCTCGTTCACCGGCACCTCCACCTCCGACGTGCCCACCAAGATCGAGATGGTGAGCGGCGATCACCAATCCGCCAGCGTCGGCGGCCAGCTGCCCGCGCCGCTCAGGGTCAAGGTCACCGACGGCAACGGCAACCCGGTGGAGAACGTCGCCGTGACCTGGACCGCCAATACCGGCGGATCGGTCGGGGCGACGAGCACCGGCACCGACGCATCGGGCATCGCCGAGGTGACCCGCACGCTGGGCATCGTTCCGGGCACCTACACCACCACGGCCGCGGTCGATGGGCTGAGCGGCTCGCCCATCACCTTCACCTCCACGGCGAACATCGGTGTGGCGGCCAAGCTCGCCATCGTGACCCAGCCGTCATCCAACGGCCAGTCGGGAGTTCCGCTCGAGACCCAGCCGGTGGTCCAGCTGCAGGATGCCTTCGGCAACAACGTTGCCCAATCCAGTCGCGGCATCACGGCCGGGGTGACCGGCGGATCCGTCACCGGCGGCACCGCCTCCACCGATGGGACAGGCAAGGCCACGTTCAGCTCACTCGCGGTCGTGGGCTCCGCCGGGCAGAGCTTCCCCATCACCTTCAGCTCCGGTTCCCTGCTGCCGGTCACATCCGATCCGGTGACCCTCGGGGCGGGCGACGCGGCCAAGCTCGAGTTCATCGTAACCCCCTCGGTCCAGGTGCAGGCGGGCGTGCCTTGGATCCAGCAGCCGAAGCTCCAGCTGCTCGACGCGGGTGGTAATCCGCTGAACCTGAGCCGCGTGAACGTCGCGGCAAACGTCCAGACCGGTGGCGACTCGTTGGGAGGAGAGAAGAACGTCCTCACCGACAATGGGGTGGCGACTTTCACCGACCTCTCGGTCGAAGGCGATGCGGGACCTCGCACGATCCGCTTCCGCATCGGAGGGGTCTCGAACTCCGCGATCACGTTCAACCTCACCGTTGTCGCCGGACCGGCGGCTACCATCGCGGCGGTCTCGGACGTGAGTCAGAATGGCACCGCGGGCGACCCGGTGGGCGAGCCGCCTTCGGTGATCGTGAAGGACAAGTTCGGCGATCCGGTGTCCGGAGTCTCGGTGACCTTCGCGGTGACGGCGGGCGGTGGGACCATCGCCCCGACGACGGCCGTGACGACCGGGGCCGACGGAACGGCCACGCTCACGAGCTGGAGCCTGGGCCCCGGAGCGGGGGCCAACACGGTCACGGCCACGGCCAGCGGCCTGAGCGGAAGCCCGGTGACGTTCAACGCGACGGTGTCCGGCGGGGTGGGCACCACGACGTCGTTGTCCGCGGGCAACCCGAGCCCGTCGGTGGCCGGAGAGTCGGTGGACTTCACCGCGACGGTCAGCAGCGGCGGCGGCACGCCGACCGGAAACGTGGTCTTCAGTGTCGACGGCAGCAACAAGCCGCCCGTGGCACTCGATGGCAGCGGCCAGGCGACGTTCAGCGTCGTGTTCGCCAATGTCGGCTCCCATACGGTCGGCGCAGTGTATTCCGGCGGAGGCGCGTTCTCCGGCAGCACGGCCACGCCGAGCATCCAGACGGTGAATCAGGCGGCGACGTCGCTGGCCCTCGTGTCGGACCACGATGGACAGACGCCGCCTCAGGGTGAGGACATCGAGTTCACCGCGACCCTCAGCGTCACCGCGCCGGGCGGGGGCACCCCGACCGGCAGCGTCCAGTTCAAGGACAACGGCGCGGACCTCGGCTCACCTGCGGCCTTGAGCGGTGGTGTCGCGACGCTCACGACCGGCGCGTTGACCGAGGGCACGCACACGATCACCGCCGAGTATCTCCCC
>DASSML010000196.1:0-5084 GCA_035688895.1 Gemmatimonadales bacterium | reverse complement strand
CGTGAGCGACTCGGCCGACGCGAGGCGAGCCCGGGAAGACTCCGCCGGACAGAACTGATGGCGTCGATCCACCGCGAGGTCACCATCCGGGTCGACCCGGGCGCTGCCTGGAGCGCGCTGCGCGACGTCGGCGCCCTTCATACGCGGCTCGCAGTCGGCTTCGTCACCGACGTCCGAATGGAGCCGGGGGCGCGGGTGGTCACCTTCGCGAACGGTGCAGTCGCGCGGGAGCTGATCGTGGCCGTGGACGACGCGGCCCGTCGGGTGGCCTGGGCGGCCGTCGGGGGCCCGATGACGCACCACAACGCCTCGGCGCAGATCTTCGCGGACGGCGCGGGCGGGACCCGGTTTGTCTGGATCGCCGACCTGCTCCCGGACGAGATGGCTCCCCATGTCGCCGCGATGATGGATCAGGGACTCGCCGCCATCAGGCGGACGCTCGAATCCGGACAACCGTGAGGAGACCGCGATGACCCCCGACTCACCGGCCGACCTGCCGCAGCCCGTCCCCGTGGCGCCGGCGTCCATCGCCGCTCCGCCGATGCGTCTCGCCTGCCTGCGGCCGGAGTTCGCCGAGCTCTATGCCGGACTCGACGCCGGCACCTGGTATCCGGCTCAGAGCCTCGCCGACTATTTCCGCGCGTGGCTCACTCGCCATCCCGACCGCCGTCGGGGCGCCGTGCCGCTCCGGGGTCTGGAGACGGCGCACTTCGAATTCCGCGGGGGCACACCCCGCGAGCCCCCCTGGCTCCCCGGCTCATCGGCCGATGAGCGCCGTTCGACCGCCGGCGGCTGACCAGCGCCGGATGACCCTCTCGCTCAGGGGAACGCTCCGCACCGCGCTGGTGCTGGTCATGGGATTCATCGCCGGGAGCAGGCTGGTCAGCGCGTGGCGGTGGCTGCAATTCTACCGCGAGCTGCGAGGCATGGATCCCTCCGGCGCCGACGCGTCGCTCACCTTCGCCGAAGGCGATCTGGCGATCGCCGTTCTGAGCCTCGCGGGAGCATGGCTGGCCTGGTGGCACTTCCGGCCGCGCGGCGGGCCACCGCCGGGTACGGTGAGCTGAACCCGATTTCACGAGGCTAGCCCTTGCCTTCTCCTGCTTCCTCCGGCCTCGCGGCCGAGCGCGCGAAGCTCCGGAAGTACCTCGCCGGGCAGCCACCCGCGGCCCGTCGCCAGCTCCGCCGGATACGGGAGCTGGTCCGCGCGGCCATTCCACGAGCAACCGACGGATTCAGTTACCGCATCCCGGCGGTGCGGGTCGATGGGCGGCTGCTCCTCTGGTATGCCGGGTGGAAGGCGCACTGCAGCATCTATCCGGTCTCGGCAGTGGTGCGCCGCGCGCTCGGGCGCGGCCTGGCCAAGTACGCCGTCTCGAAAGGTACGATCCGGTTCCCACTGGACGCGCCGCTCCCGGCGACGCTGATCCAGCGCCTGGCGAAGGCCCGACTGTCGGAGCTGGCCGCCGGGCGGACCCGGTGACCGACTTCGCCATCGCGGTGGAGATCTCGGCGTCGCCCGACCGGGTCTGGGCGCTGATGAGCGACATAGGGCGCTGGCCGGAGTGGACCCCGACGGTCACCCGGGTCGAACCGCTCGACCCCGGACCGCTGGCCGTGGGCCACCGCGCGCGGATCCGCCAGCCCCGTCTCCCGGTGGCCGTCTGGCGGATCACCGCGCTCGAGCCCGGGCGCAGCTTTACCTGGGTGACGCGAAGCCCCGGCGTCGAGGTCACCGCGCGGCACTCGGTCGAGCCGTCCGGGGCCGGCAGCCGGGCCCATCTCGCCCTGCACTTCGGCGGGATGCTGGGACCGCTGGTCGCGCGGATCACCCGGGGGCTCAACATCCGGTACCTCGGCCTGGAGGCAGCGGGCCTGCGGCAGCGGAGCGAAGCCTCGAGCGAGGGCGGATGACCCTGCACCCGCAGCTCCAGGCCATCGTGCGCGAATTCGAACGGGCCCTGGCGCGGCTGCACGCGCTGGCGGCGGAGCTGCCGGAGCCGGCCTGGACCTGGCGCCCCCAGCCGGAGCGCTGGTCGGTGGGCGAATGCATCGCCCACCTCAACCTGACCAGCGCAGCCTTTCTCCCCCCGCTTCGCGCGGCGCTCCGCTCGGAGGCGCCGATGAAGACCGGGTCGGGCCTGCGCTATCGCCGCGACCCGATGGGGTGGCTGATGTGGCAAATGGTGGGGCCGGCGCCATTGTTCCGGGTCAAGACCCCGTCCCGCTTCATTCCCCAGGGTGGCACCCCGGCGAAGAGGCTGATCGGCGACTTCGAGCGCTGGCAGCGGGACCAGATCGCGTGCGTGCACGAGGCCGACGGACGCGATCTCAACCGGCTGCGGATCCGCTCGCCCTTCGATTCCAGGGTCAGCTACAACGCGTACTCCTGTCTCACGATTCTCCCCCGGCACCAGCACCGGCACCTCTGGCAGGCGGAGCGCGCCTGCGCCAGCCTGGCGAGCAAGTCCGGCTGACGCCCCCGCCGCCGGAGGCGCCATCCGCCCGCGCACCGCTCGGGCACATGCCGCAGCTGGACTCCCTCCGCGCCATCGCGGTCGCGGGCGTCCTGCTGCAGCACTACTGGTGGCCGACCTACCGGGTGGCCGAGACCGGCCTGATGGGGGTACACCTCTTCTTCGTGCTGAGCGGCTTCCTGATCACCGGGATCCTGCTCAAGAGCCGGGCGGCGGTGGACACGGGCGCGGCGACCGCGGGCTTCTCCCTCCGGCGGTTCTACCTCCGGCGCGTCCTGAGAATCTTTCCGCTGTACTACCTGGTGCTGCTGCTGGCCTGGCTCACCAGCGTGCCCGGCGCCCGCGGGGCGATGGCGTGGCATCTCGCCTACCTCACCAACTTCCAGCACTTCGTGATGCATACGTACGGCGAGCGCATGGGGCCGTACTGGAGCCTGTCGGTGGAGGAGCAGTTCTATCTGGTGTGGCCCTGGGTCGTGCTGTGCGCGCCGATCCGCCGACTCCCGGCCATCACCCTCGCCGCGGTGGCCTTCGCACCGTGCTTCCGCCTGGTGATGCTCCTGCTCACGGGGAACGAGCAGGTGCCGGTGCTCACCATCAGCTGTCTCGACTCTCTCGGACTCGGCGCCTACCTGGCGATGGGCGCCGCGCCGGCCCTGCGCGACCATCGGATGGTGCGACCCATCGGGACGTACGCCGCCGCCGGCGGGCTTGTCCTGTTCGCGGTGCATCAGGTCGCGATGTGGACGCAGACCGGCGAGGTGCTGCGGGTGGTCATCTTCAACCTGGCGGTCGCCCTGCCCGCGGCCTGGGCGATCGGACGTGCGTCCCGGGGGGTCGGCGGCTGGATCGGCCGGATCCTGGACTGGGGCCCGCTCCGCTGGATCGGCACCATCAGCTACGGGATCTACGTCTACCACTTCCTGCTCCCCTACTGGTTGCCCTGGGCCGCCAGGCGCCTCGGCCGGCCGGGGTTCTTCGACCCGCTGGGCCACGGCCTGCAGCGAAGCATCTGGTATCCGATCTTCTACAGCGCCGTCGCGGTCGCGGTCGCGGCCCTGTCCTGGTATGCCTTCGAGCGCCCGATCAACCGACTGAAGGACCGGTTCCAGTACCGGGTCTCCTGATCCCCTAGCCGCGGCGCCGACCGCGCGGTAGGCTTGAGGCCCACCAAGACGAGCCGATCGAGGGTGAACGACGTCCCGCCGCCGAGCGACACCGGCGGGCCCCGACCGGTGCGCGGGTGCCACTCGTGATCTTTCCTTTCAGTCGGAGCTCGTCATGCCGCGCAGCAACAGCCGGGTCGGAGGGGTGAGCGGGTGAAGCCCGAAATCGTCGCGCACATCCGCGCCGCCTTCGCCGGCCGCTACGACGTCGACCGGGAGCTCGGTGCCGGTGGAATGGCCACGGTGTTCCTGGCCCGGGACCCTGCCGGCAAGCAGGTGGCCCTGAAGCTCCTCCACCCCGAGCTCGCGTCCACCGTGGGCGGCGACCGCTTCCGCCGGGAGATCCGGGTGGCGGCGAAGCTGCAGCATCCGTCCATCCTCACTGTGCTCGACTCGGGCGTCGAGTCGATGACGATACCGGGCGGCAGTCTCGAGCTGCTCTGGTTCACCATGCCGTTCGTCGAAGGGGAGAACGCCTGGGACCGGCTGGAGCGCACCGGCCCCATGTCGGCGGCCGACGTGGTGCGGATCGGCCGGGCGGTCGCCGACGCGCTGGCCTTCGCCCACGCGCAGGGCGTGGTGCATCGCGATATCAAGCCCGACAACATCCTGCTGGAAGGCGACCGAGTGCTGGTGGCCGACTTCGGCGTCGCCCGCGCGGTCAGCGAGGTGCAGGAAAAGCTCACGGCCACCGGCATGGTGGTCGGCACGCCGACCTATATGAGCCCGGAGCAGGCCAGCGGCGAGCGCGAGATCGACGGGCGCACCGACATCTTCGCCCTCGGCTGCGTGCTCTACGAGCTGGCCTCGGGCGATGCTCCGTTCCGGGGCCCGACCCCGCAGGCGACACTGATGCGCCGCTTCACCGGACCACCCCGGCCACTTCGGCCGGTGATCAACGTCCCCGAGGCGGTCGAGGCGGCGATCATGCGCTCGGTGGCCCGCGACCCGAACGAGCGGTTCGCCACCGCCGCCGAATTCTCCGCGGCCCTGGCCGGGGAAACGGTAGCGCCGCCCAAGCCCGCAGCTCCGGCGAAGCCGGCCGCTCCGGCCAAGCCGGCAGCCGCCCCCGCGCGGGCTCCGGCTGATGCCACCGCGGTCGCGGCCAAGACCAAGGGGTGTTTCGGAATTCTGATAGTGAGTGCTCTCCTGGGCTCCATCCTGGTCGGCGCCGTCCTCCGACTCTAGGGGGAGTGCAGAGAACGGCATCATCATTGCCCTTGCGAGTCCTGCGGCCGACCGCCCCGTGTGGTCGGCCGTCATCTCCTTTGTCACCAATGGCTTGGGCGCGGAGCCGCCAGGGCTCCGCTTTGCAGAATGCCACGGACCTTGGCGCCGGGCGGTAGCGCGCGCTTAGGAGGCACTATTTCGGCAGCCGTAGAAGTCGAGAAGCGCCGGTTCCCCTTCGGCCCCATGGCCCTGACCGCCGTGCTCTATGCGG
>DASSML010000195.1:0-9370 GCA_035688895.1 Gemmatimonadales bacterium | reverse complement strand
CCGCCGCTCGACGCCGCGCATCGCCAGGTCCATCGGCAGGTGCGCCTCGACCGTGAGGATGTTCTCGCCGGTGCGCCAGAGGTCGAGGTTGGCGTCCAGCCGCTGATTCTGGTAGTTGAGCACGCCCTGGAGGAAGGGGGCCCGGAAGTCGCCGAAGCGGGCCTGGTCCACCCGACCCGTCCCGCGGAAGGTCGGCGACCGGGCAGTGCCGTTCACCTGGAGGGTGAGCCCCACGTCCCCCGCCACGCCCAGCGTGTCCCGGCCGAAGAGGCTGTAGAGGTCCTGCAGATCCAGCCCGTAGGTCTCTACCGCGAGCGCTCCGGGCTGCTCATCGGGGATCGTCCCGGACATCCGCAGGACACCCGATCCATCGGTGGCCTCGAGCGACACCGGGGTCAGTGTGGGCGCGCCCTTGGCCAGCGCCATCACCGCGCGGTCGGTCAGGACGTAGGTGTGGCTGGGCAAGGCGGCGCGGAGGCGCTCGACCCACACCAGGCCGATGCTGTCGGCCAGCTCGTACTCCCCTGCTCCGTCGATTCGCGAGCCCTCGGCCAGCGTGCTGCCACCCTCCCAGGCCAGGGAGTCGGCGTAGCCGTCGATGTGACCGCCCAGGTGGGTGAACCGATACGTCCCCATGAGCAGCGTGTCGGCCTCGGCGGAACCCACCAGGTGGGGGCGCCGCCCGCCGCTGGAGGTAAAGGTCGCCGCCATCCGAGGCGAGCTCAGCGTCTGGAAGGTGAAGTCGCGCACCTCGAGGTTGCCCGAGAGCTGCAGCGTGTCGAGGCTCCCGGCGAGCACCACGTGTCCTACCGCCGCGCCGTTGAGCGGCTGGCTGTCGGGGGTGGTGTCCCGGTGCTGTCCCGTAGCGGCGAGCAGCAGCGAGTCGAACGCCACCAGGCTGTCCGCCGCGAGCGCGAACTGCATCTGACCGGAATGCGGCACGCCCCAGCCCAGGCTGCCCGATCCCGCCGCCCGGGCGCCCTGCCACTCGGCATAGGCGGTGTCGAGGCGTAGCACGCTGTCCTGGCTCTGGCCCCGGGCGAAGACGCTGTCGATGGTCCACTCGCGCACCCGACTCCGGCCGAGGGCGAGGGTCATCCGACCCTCGGGCGCCCGCAGCGTGTCGATGCTGCCGGTGACGTGCAGCACGCCGGCCAGGGAAGTCGGGATGTCGTGCCCGGTGAGCGTCGCGAGGTCGAGCCGGGAGAAGGTGAGCAGCAGATTCTGGGCGGCCCAGTGCGGTGGATCCACCGTGATGCTGCCGTTCGCGGTAAAGCTGCCGAGCTCGCCGCTCAGGTTCGCCTCGACAGCCAGGTCGTAGACGGTGCCTTCGCCGTGGAAGTGGCCCCGGAGCTCGCCCTGGGACTTGAGCGAGGGGAAGGCGCGCCGGATTCCCTCGAACGACAGCGGCTCGAACTGCACGTCCGTGGCGAGGGCGAGCGTGTCGCGGCGGGTGTCCAGATAGAGCGAGCCCACCGCCGTGCTGGGCGGGCGGCTCCCGTCCTGATGCCGGGCCGTGCCGCGGAAGGTGACATTGTGCAGCGGCCCGTCGAGCGTGCCCACGGCGTTGAGCCGACCATCCAGGATCACCGCCGGCGCCACCAATCGTACGGTGCGGAGGTCCACGTCGGAGCTCCGCACCGCGAAGTCGCTGAAGGTGAGCCCGCTGTCCCGGCGCGCCCCGACACCGCCTTCACCCGCGATCAGAGTCACCGGCCGGCCGGGCACCTTGGCATCGGCGAAGGCCCAGTCGATCCTGACCTGCATGTCATCGAGGAACCCGTTGCCCGCCAGCGACCCGGTGAGCGTGCCGTAGAATGGGAGCGAATCGACGTAATAGCGCACCGCGTCGAGGTCGAGATCGCGCAGGGTCACCCGCATGTCGCGGACGCCGAGACCGCGGGGCCGGTCGGTGACGGCGACGAGATCTCCGTCCACCCGCTGGGGCCCTTCCAGCAGGTGGAGGTCCCGGATGTCGTACTCGGTGCGGTGGCCGTTGATCGAGCGCGCCGACAGGACCCCGCGCCCGGTCATCGACGGAAAGCCGGGCGAGACCCACCGCAGGTCCTCCAGGTTGACGTGGGTCGAGATGACCTGGAAGTCGTACATGATCGTATCCCGGGGCCAGGTCACCGCCCCGCCCCCACTGAACCGGGTGTCGGGCAGGGCCGCCCGGCTCAGGCTGAAGACCGCGCTGTCGCCGCGCAGGCGCACCCGGCCGACCGCGTCGCGCACCGTCACGGCCGGATCGCTGATGCGGGTGGCGATGGAGTCGATATCGACGGTGAACGGCAGCCGGTCCGGCGTCGCGATCCGGAGCCGGGCCAGCCGGGTGGAGAGGTCGGACAGCAGGATGACCCGCCGGAGCCCCTCGGGGCTCTCCTCGATCGTCCGCCCCGGCTTGGCCCGCTCGGCGCCGAGCGCGGAGTCCTTCTGGGCCGCGGTGCGGAGTGAGCGGTCGGGGTTCCAGGGCAGCGCGATCCGGAGCGTCCCGTCGTCGATCCGGACGTTGTGGAAGTCCACCAGCGGCGACTTGCCGCCCGGGGTGCCCTTCCCGATCCGGAGCACGTCCTCGTAGTTCATCCGCCCGTTGCGGTGCTTGATCAGCTGGATGACCGGACGGTCGAGCTGCACGCTGCCCAGCACGAACTCGCCGGCGATGAGGTTGGGCAGCCGGAAGCCGACCCGGGCGCGCGGCAGATCGGCCAGCAGGGCGCCGCTGGTGTCCCGCACCACCAGGTCGGTCAGCACCAGGTCGTAGAGGAACGAGCCGGAGATCGCCCCGACGTGCACCCGGCCGTTCACCACCCGATCGAGGAAGCGGGAGACGGAGCGCGCGAGCAGATCCCGCCCCGGCGGGGTCAGCGTCATCGAGGTGACCACCCCGAGCACCATCGCCAGGGTGCCCAGCAGGATGACGAAGACGAACCGCGCGATCCGCCGGTGCATCAGAACGGCTGTCCCACCGCGATGTGATACGTGATCCGCCCCTTCCGATCGAGCACGTAACTGGGCTCGCCGGGCACCGGGGTGAGATTCCCCAGGGTGTCGAACTGGAATAGCGGGCCCGACTGGAGCTTATAGGGATTGTAGGCGACATCGAGCCGGGCCGGCCCCAGGGGCGTCCCCAGCCTGAGTCCGACGCCTGGGGTCACCCGGATGACCGGGTTCGAGCGTTGGTCCTGCCGGGTCCAGGCCCCGCCGGCGTCCACGAACGCCGCGAAGCGAAGCCGGGAGCTGAGCACGGGCGAGGGCACCCGCAGCTCGACGTTGGCCAGGGCCAGGGTGTTGCCGCCGGTGGCCGCGACCTCGACCGAGTCGGGGTTGATCGGCCGGGCTTCACTGGTCGCCTCGTCCACCTCGCGCTTGGAGACCACGTAGACCACCGGGCCGAGCTCGTTGCGCTCGAACCCGCGTACGTCGTTGGGGCCACCGGCGTAGAAGCGGTATTCCTGCGGGATGAAGTTGCCGGTCTGCGAGGCGATGTCGACGGTGGGTGAGAAGACCATGCCGCCTCGCACCCGCCAGCTCAGGATCGCGTCGCGGGTGATGGGCCGATACCAGGCCGCGTCGCCCACCAGCCGGGTGAACTGCTGCTCTTCGGCCGAGCCCAGGTACTTCGAGCTCAGCGTCACCTCCAGCGACTTGATACTGCCGCGGGAGGGATCGATCGGGCTGTTGGTGGAGGGGAAGGTCGCGGTGCCGGTCAGCGTGGCGAGCACCCGGTTCTGTCGGAGCAGCGCCACCACGTCCGGGGTGCAGGCGTTGAAGGAGCCGCAGAAGCTCGCGGCGGTCGCCTCGGTGCGGCCGTAGCTGAGCGCGTAGCTCAGCGAGAGCGGGATCCGCCTCCGGGGCGTCTCCCGCCGCAGGGTCACCGAGGTGCCGGTCTCCCGGCGGAGATACACCTTGAACTCCGAGCGGCGCTCGGAATACACCGACACCTGCAGGGTGTTGTTGCTGGAGAGGAAGGCCGGCCGCCGGACCGCCGCGCTCAGGCTGTAGTTCACCAGCCGGCTGCCGATCGAATCCTCCTGCGACGCGTTGCAGATGTTGTCCGCGAGTCCCCAGTCGGTCGGCTCGCCCACGCCGAGCCGGGAGAGCTGCCCGGTCACATCGAGGATTCGGCCGTTGCTCCCCAGGAAGTTGCGCGTGGTCCATCCCACCGAGGTACGGAAACAGTCCGTGGTGCCGTAGCCGATCCCGCCCCGCACGCGCCTGGGCCGGTTTTCGTTCACCTGCACCACCAGCGGCACCGAATCCTCGCCGGCCTGATAGGCGCTGGAGTCGATGTTGACCGTGGCGTAGCGGAACAGCTCGGAGGAGTAGAGGTTGCGCTGGCTCTGAAACAGCTCGTCCTGGGCGTAGGGCCGTCCCGGCCGGGCCACCAGCAGGGCTCGCACCAGCCCGGGCGCGATGCGCTTGGTGCCCACCACCCGCGCGGTCCCGAAGACGGCCGGCTTGCCCGTCTCGATGTCGTAGCTCACCTGCGCCGTCAGCGCGTCGCGATCGGTCTCGAAGGAGGTGAAGACCCGGGCATCGGGATAGCCATGGTCCTTGAGCCGTCGCGAGAGCGTATCGGAGTTGGCCTGCATCAGGTAGCGGTTGAACGGATCGTCCTGCTGCAAGGGCAGGTCGCCGAGCACCTTGCGCCGCAGGTCGTCGGTGAGGCTGTCGAGGCCGTTGGTGGCGAGCTTCACCACTCGGATCGGCGGTCCCTCGGTGATGCGAAAGGTGATGAAGACGTTGAGCGGATCGCGCACCACGCTGGTGTCGACAATCGCCTTGGGGTAGCCGCTCCGGCGGTAGAGCACCTCGATCCGGACCACGTCCCGGCGGAACTCCTGCTCGTCGAAGTAGCGCTTCTCGCCCAGCCCGAGCCAGCGAACCAGGAGGAAGCGGGCGAAGAAGTTCGACGAAGTGGTGACGATCGCGCTGGCGATGACTTCGTCCGGGATCGCCCGGTTGCCCTCGAACTTGAGTGCCCGGATCACCCGCTCGGGCTCCTGGGCCGTCGCGGGCCTGGCCCCGAACAACATCAGGGGGAGCAACGCGTACGCGACCGCGACGGCTCCCCTCATTCGGCACTCCGGGTTCGAGCGAGGCGGGACGGCACTGCTCCGGGCTGCGATTGACGCCATGGGTGTAAGGTCAGTAGTTTCACGCCGTTACGATCACAAGTCAACGAGCAGCAGATCCCTGTGGTGATGCCGCGACCTCTCTATCCGTTGCTGCTCCTCCTGGGGGCCTGCGGCTCCGAACCGGCCCCCGCCAGCCGGCTCGAGTATTACCTGAGCGCCGACCCCGCTTCGCTCGATCCTGCCCGCTCGACCGACGTGCAGAGCGGCGAGGTGGTCACCCTGCTGTTCGACAACCTGGTGCAGCTCGATCCGGACGGCCGGCTCCGCCCCGGGTTGGCCGAGCGGTGGGAATCCGACCTCGGGGGCCGGCGCTACACGTTTCATCTGCGTCCGCACACCGCGTTCTACGACGGTCGCCCGATCGGGGCCCGGGAGGTTCGTGCCTCCTTCCTCCGCGCCCTGGAGCCGGCGACTCAGGCCGCGAGACAGTGGCCCCTGCTGCCCATCGTAGGCGCGGCGGACTTCGCGGCCGGCCGGAGCCGCGCGGTGGCCGGGATCGAGGTGCGGGACGATTCCACGATCGCCTTCACTCTAACCGAGCCGCTCAACCTCTTTCCTCTCTTCCTGGCGATGCCGGTCGCGGCGGTCGTGCCGGTGCCGGTGCCCGCCGACTTCGACCAGCGTCCGGTCGGCAGCGGGCCCTGGCGGTTCGTGAGCTGGAGCCACGACGACGCGATTCTGCTGGCCCGGAACGATCGCTGGTGGGGCGGCGCGCCGCTGGAGGACAGTCTGCGGATCCGGATCATCCCCGAGGCCCTCACCCAGAGCGCCGAGTATGAGGCGGGGCTCCTGAGCGTCCTGGAGATTCCCTACGGCGAGACCCGGCGCTGGGAGCAGAGCTTTCCGGAGCAGCTCATCCGCCGGCCGGCGATCCGCGACCTCTACATCGCGATGAATACGACGCGAGGACCGCTGCGGGACGTGCGGGTCCGGCGCGCGCTCAACCTCGCGGTGGACGTCGAGACCATCCTCAAGACCGCCTGGGCCCAACGGGGGGTCCGGGCCGCCGGGGCGATCCCGCCCGGCATCGTGGGCTACGACTCGAGCCGCGCGCCGTTCCCCTGGGACACCGCCGGCGCCCGGCGCCTGCTGGCCGAGGCCGGCTTCGCCCGCGGCTTCTCGCTCCAGCTCTGGCGCAATCGCCGGGGCGAGCTGGCCCGGGTGGCGCAGGCGGTGCAGCAGGACCTGGCCGCCGTGGGCGTGCGGGTGGAGATCGTGGAGCGGGACGCCCCCGCCGTTCGGGCCGCCGTCCGCAACGGCGGAGCGGACCTCTATCTGGGCGACTGGTACGCCGACTATCCCGATCCGGAGAATTTCACCTTCCCGCTCTTTCACTCCTCCAACCGAGGTCCGGGCGGGAACTACGCCTTCCTGGCCGACTCGGCGCTCGACGCCGAGATCCTGCGGATGCGCAGCACCCCGGACTCGCTGGAGAAGGCCCGCCTCAGCCGCGAGATCGACGCGCGGATCTTCGACCTCGCGCCCTGGATCTTCCTCTGGTTTCCCATCGACATGTGGGCGATGCGGCCGGAGGTGAAAGGCTGGCAGATTCCCCTGGTGGTGACCGGCCAGCGATGGACCGGCGTGCGTATCGTCCGGTGAGCCGCTTTCTCCTCCTCCGCGCCGCACTCCTCCCGCCTACCCTGCTGGGGGTCCTGCTGGTCACCTTCCTCCTGCTCTACGTGGCGCCCGGCGATCCGGTGCAGGCGATGGTGGGCGAGCGGAGCGACCCCGCGACGCTGGCTCGCCTTCGGGCCGAGCTGCATCTGGACGACCCGCTCCCGCTCCGCTTCGCGCGCTATGCCGGCGGCGTGGTCCGGGGGGACCTCGGCACCAGCTACATCACCCGCCGACCCATCCTGGGCGACCTGCTGCAGCGCTTTCCGGCGACGCTCCGCCTGGCCGGCGCCGCGATGCTCTTCGCCGCGCTGACCGGCATTTCGCTCGGCGTCTACGGCGCCTGGCGCCCGGGGTCCTGGCCCGATCGCCTCGCCACCCTCGGCGCCTACCTCGGCATCTCGTTCCCGGTGTACTGGGTCGGGCTGGTGCTGATCCTGCTGTTCGCGGTCACGCTGCGATGGCTCCCGCCTTCCGGCTCCGGCGGGCTCGCCTACCTCGTGCTCCCCGCGGCGACGCTGGGGATGCGCTCGGTGGCCTTCCTGGCACGGATGACGAGGGACGCCATGCAGGAGATTCTGGCGAGCGACTTCATCCGCACCGCCCGGGCCAAGGGCCTGCCCGAGCGCCGGGTGGTGCTGGGGCACGCCTTTCGCAACGCGCTGATCCCCGTCGTGACGGTGCTGGGCCTCGATTTCGGCAGCTATCTCACCGGATCGATCCTCACCGAGACGATCTTCAGCTGGCCCGGCGTCGGCCGTTACGTCCTGACCGCGATCGACAAGCGCGACCTCCCCGCGATCCAGGGGAGCATTCTCTTCCTCAGCCTGGTCTTCGTCATGGTGAATCTGATGACCGACGTGGTGTATGCGGTGGTGGATCGGAGGGTGAGGTATGAGTGATGGTGGCTCGGTGGGACCGCAAGAATCGGCGGTACGGCGGTATGGCGGTCCGGCGGTAGCGGCGCAGGGACCGGACGGCGCTGCCGCCGGACGAACCTACCTGCGTCCGGCCCTGCTGCTGATGCTGGGCCTGCTGCTTACCGCCGCACCGCCGTACCGCCATACCGCCGAGGCCCAGTCGCTGAGCAAGCGCCTCGACCGCCGCCTCGACGCGCCGCCCTTCGACCGTGCCTTCTGGGGCGTCGCGGTGGTGAACCAGAAGGGCAAGCTGGTCTACGGCCGCAACGAGCACCGGCTGTTCACCCCGGCCAGCAACGCCAAGCTGGTGGTGAGCGCGGTCGCGGCCGCGCTGCTGCCGCCCGACCTCACCGTGCGCACCAGCCTCTACGCCGGCGGCCCGATCAAGGACGGGGTGCTCCAGGGCGACCTGGTGCTCTACGGCCGGGGCGACCCCACGCTCGGCATCCGATGCTACGGGGTCGACACCCTGCGAGAAGGCGCCTGCGACCGGGATCCGTTCGCCCGGCTCAGGGTGCTGGCGGAGGGCCTCAAGGCCAAGGGTGTCCGCGTCGTCCAGGGCGACCTGGTCGGCGACGGCAGCTACTTCGAGCCGTTGCTGGTGCACCCGGGCTGGGAGCTGTTCGACCTCAACTGGTGGTACGCGGCGCCGGTGAGCGGCCTTGGCTTCCACGACAACTCGATCGACTTCACCTGGGCGCCCGGCACCGCACCGGGTGCGCCGGCGCTGATCAGCTACACGCCCGACCTCGAGGAGATCCTGTTCGAGAACCGCACGGTCACGGTACCGGCCGGCGGTGTCACCGACATCGGCAATCGCTTCTTCCGGGCGCCCGGCACCGACCGGGTCTGGGCCGAGGGGACGGTAGCGATGGATCGGGCGCCGCACACCGAGTCATTCGCGGTGACCGACCCCAACCGCTGGGCCGCGCGCGCCCTGCGGCAGGCCCTCGCCGAGGCGGGCATAGCCGTCGCCGGCACCACCCGCTCGACCACCGATTCGATGCTCTACCGCCCGGCCCGCTCGACCCCGCCGCTGGCGGAGGTCGCCGGCCGGCCGGTGCGCGACTGGATCTTCCCCATCCTCAACACCAGTCAGAACTGGTTCGCCGAGATGCTGCTCAAGCAGCTGGGTAAGCGTTTCGGACGGGCCGGCTCGTGGGAGGAAGGGCTGCAAGTGGAGGCGCGCTTCCTCACCGACTCGCTCCGCATCGATTCCACCGAGTTCGCCCTCAAGGACGGCTCCGGCCTCTCGGCGGATAACCTGGTGAGTCCCTGGGCCCTGACCCAGCTCCTCCGAACCATCCGCACCCACCCGCACTATCCCGCCTTTGCCGAGGGGCTGCCGGTGGCCGGTGGCGTCGGCTCGCTCCGGACCCGCTTCGTCGGCACACCCCTGGAAGGCCATGTTCGGGCCAAAACCGGCAGCATCGGCCGGGTCAACTCGCTCTCCGGCTACATCGAGCGCCCCGACGGCAAGTGGCTCACCTTCTCGATCCAGGTGAACCACCATACCCAGCCGACCAAGACGGTGCTGGCGGCGATCGACAGTCTGGTGGTGGAGATGGCGAAGTAGGGGGAGAGGCGAAAGGGGAAGGGGGAAGAGGGCGCGCGAGAGGGTACCGCCCCCTTCCCCTTTCCCCTTTCCCCTTTCCCCCTTCTCTTTCGGACACCTCCAACCGACGGCCGCCCCAT
>DASSML010000194.1:0-25639 GCA_035688895.1 Gemmatimonadales bacterium | reverse complement strand
AAGAACCGCAACGGCCCCACCGGCGATGTCCAGCTCAAGTTCACCCGGGAATACACCCGGTTCGACAACTTCAGCGGGCGGGAAGAGCCGGAATGAGCCCCGCGCGGTCGTCCTGATGGCCAAGACCCGATCGGTCTACCGCTGCACCGAATGCGGCCACGAGCACGCCAAGTGGGTCGGGCGCTGCGAGGGCTGCGGCGCGTGGAACGCGGTGGCGGAAGAGCCCGTGCTGGAGCGAAAAGTCGCGCAGACGCGAGGGCGCAGGGGCGCCGGGGCGCGCGCCGACGTCCCGGCGGCCCAGCGCCTCCGCGACGTCGCCTCCACGCCGCTCACCCGCTGGGACACCGGACTGCCCGAGTTCGATTTCGTGCTCGGCGGCGGCATCGTGCCGGGGTCCATGATCCTGATCGGCGGCGAGCCCGGCATCGGCAAGTCCACGCTGCTGCTCCAGGCCGCGGCGCGGCTGGAGACCGCGGGTCGCACCGTCCTTTATGCGAGCGGCGAGGAATCGCCCGATCAGCTCCGGCTTCGCGCCGATCGGCTGAGCGAAGATGCGGGCGCGGTCCACGTGCTGGGCGAAACGCGCCTCGAGGCCATCCTGGGTGCCGCGGCCGCGTCCCGTGCCGACGTCGTGGTCATCGACTCCATCCAGACGGTTTACACCGACACGCTGGAGAGCGCGCCCGGCAACGTGGGCCAGGTGCGCGAGTGCTCGGGTCAGCTGATGCGCTTCGCCAAGGAGTCCGGCACCGCGGTCGTGGTCGTGGGACACGTCACCAAGGGCGGGGGAATCGCCGGGCCCAAGACCCTCGAGCACATCGTGGACACCGTGCTCTACTTCGAGGGCGAGGTCACCCTCGACTACCGGCTGCTCCGCACCACCAAGAACCGGTTCGGCTCGGTGGACGAGCTGGGCGTCTTTTCCATGACCGAGCACGGCCTGGTGGCGGTGCCCAATCCGTCGGCGGTGTTCCTGGCGGCGCGCGCCGACGGGATCAGCGGCAGCGCGGTCACCGCGCTCATGGAAGGCACCCGGCCGGTGCTGGTCGAGGTCCAGGCCCTCGCCGCCAAGTCCGGCTACGGCACCCCGCAGCGGGTGGCCACCGGCCTCGATCCCAAGCGCCTCGCCGTTCTCCTCGCCGTGCTGGAGCGCCGGGCCCAGACCTCCTTCGCCGACCTGGACGTCTTCGTGCAGGTCACCGCGGGCGTACGGTTGAACGAGCCGGGCGCCGACCTCGCTGTGGCCGCGGCGCTGCTCTCCAGCCTCTACAACCGCCCCGCGCCAGCCGACGTGATCTTCCTAGGCGAGATCGGCCTCGGCGGCGAGATCCGCCCCAGCGGCGCCGCCGAGCGGCGGCTCGCCGAGGCGGCTCGGCTGGGCTTCCGCCGCGTCTTCGGCAGCGCTCGGGGGATGGCCCAGGTGCCGGGCGTCGCGCTGGTGGGCCTGGAGCACGTGGAGCAGCTGGTCCGGGCTCTTGCCGCGTGACGTCGGGGTGATCGTCGTGGCCGCCGGTCGAAGCACTCGGCTGAGCGGCGGAGCGGCCAAGCAGTATCGCCCTGTCGCGGGGGTGCCCCTGGTGCTCCGCGCGGTACGGCCCTTCGCGGCCCACCCGGAGGTCGCCCACCTCGTGCTCGTGCTCCCCCCCACCGACGCCGCCCACCCGCCGGACTTCCTGGCCCAACACCAGAGCGAGGCGTTCACCCTGGTCGGGGGCGGGGCGGAGCGCGCCGACTCGGTGGCCGCCGGCCTCGCCGCCGTTCGCGCCGACTGCCGGGTGGTGCTGGTGCACGATGGCGCCCGGCCCTTTCCGGCCCGCGCGGTCATCGACGCGGTCATCGCCTACGCCCGCGCGGGAGAGGGGGCCATCGCGGCGCTGCCGGTCACCGACACCATCAAGGAAGCCGACGGCGGCGACCCGACCCGCATCCGCGCGACCGTCCCCCGTTCCCGCCTCTGGCGCGCTCAGACCCCGCAGGGTTTCCCCCGCGAGCTGCTGGAGCGCGCGTACGCGGAGGCCGGCGCCCGGGCGTCCGAGGCGACCGACGAGGCGGCCCTGGTGGAGGCGTGCGGGGGAACGGTCCGCTTGGTGCCGGACACGATCCGCAATCTCAAGGTGACCACTCCCGAGGACCTGGCCCTGGCCGAGCGCCTGGCGGAGGCGGAACAGTGATCCTCCCATTCCGCACCCCGTCGGAGGTGGAGGCGGCGCTCCCGACGGTCGCCGAGCACCTGGGACGCGACGGGCTCCTGGCCTATCCCACGGAGACTGTCTACGGCCTCGGCAGCGGGCCGCGAGTCCCGGCGCTCGAGGCGCTGGCGCGGCTCAAGGGGCGGTCGCCCGACAAGCCGTTTCTCCTGCTGGTCTCCGGACGCGAGATGATCGAGGGCTGGGGCCTGGTGCTGTCCGCGTCCGCCAGGGCGCTGTCCGACGCCTTCTGGCCCGGACCGCTGACCCTGGTGCTGCCGGGCGGCGAGGGACGCCTGCCGGATCAGCTCCGGGGCCGAGAAGGAGGGATCGCCGTGCGTCACACCGGACACGCCGGCATCGCCCGGCTGGTCGCGGCCCTGGGCTACCCGTTGACTTCGACGTCGGCCAACCGGCCGGGCGAGCCGCCGGCGCCAGGCCCGGACCGGATCGCGGATGCATTCGGCCGCGAAATCGCCGACGGTACCCTCCTGGTCCTCGACGGGGGCGTGCTTGGCAATGTGCCGCCCTCGACTCTGGTCGACTGCACCGGACCGGCTCCGCGGCTGGTGCGCGAAGGCGCGATTCCCCGCGCGGAGCTGCGGCGCGCGGCAGGGAGGCTGGCACCGTGAGCCTTTCCCCCTTCGCCTTTCACCTATAATTCCCGACCATGCACATTCTCTTCGTCTGCACCGGGAACACGTGCCGCAGCCCGATGGCCGAAGCGATCACGCGTGCCGCGGTCGCCGCCCGCAAGCTGGAGCAGATTACCGTCTCCTCCGCCGGTACCGGCGCCTGGGACGGCGCGCCGGCATCCGAGGGTGGGTATCTGGTGGGGCTGGAGCAGGGGATCGACCTGAGCGGGCATCGGGCCCGGCTGCTCACCCGCGAGATGGTGCGCGACGCCGACCTGATCCTCACCATGTCGGGCCACCACCTCGCCCGGGTGGCCGAGCTGGGCGGGGAGCACAAGGTCCACATGCTGGGCAGCTACGCCGGCCGCGAAGGGGATCGAGCCGAGGTCACGGATCCCTACGGGTCCGATCTTACCGCGTACCGTGCCACGTATGCCGAGCTCGAGGAGCTGATCGGCGCTGTCATGAGCCGGCTGGCCGGCCCGGTGCGGTGATCGACGGCAGCACGCGCGTCTTCGCGCTCCTGGGCGATCCCGTCGCCCACTCCCTTTCTCCCGCCATGCAGAACGCCGCTTTCCGGGCGCTGGGCCTGCCCGCGGTGTACGTCCCGCTCCGATGCGAGCCCTCTGGAGTACCGGGACTCATCCGCACCCTGGCCGCCGCGGGCGGCGGGGGCAACGTCACCATTCCCCACAAGGAAGTCGCCACGGGCGCGGTAGACCGGTTGCTGGACACCGCCCGCGAGGTCGGGGCCTGCAACGCCTTCTGGTCCCGCGATGGAGAGATCATGGGCGACAACACCGACGTGGCCGGCGTCCTCGCGGCGGTGGAGAGCCTGTCACCACCGGATGGACCCTGGCTCATCGTCGGGACCGGCGGCGGGGCCCGGGCGGCGGTGGTCGCGGCGGGCCGGCGGGGAGCGGGCGTGGCGGTGCGCTCACGGTCCCCCGAGCGGGCGCGGGCGCTGGAGGCGTGGGCCGATGCTCGCGGGCTGCCTCGCGCCCGTCCCGGCGACTGCGCCGTCGTGGTGAACGCCACCCCGCTCGGCCTCGGCGGCGAAGACGCCCTGCCGGTGGCGGCGGCCGACGTCCCCGGCGCGCGTGCGGCGCTGGATATGGTCTATCGCCCGGGTGAAACGCTGTGGGTGCGGACGCTCCGGGCGGCGGGCCTCCGCGCCGCCGACGGTCGCGCGATGCTGGTAGCCCAGGGTGCGGCCGCGCTCCAATGCTGGTTCCCGGGGGTGGATGCACCCGACGAGATCATGCGTGCCGCCGTCGATGCCGCGCTTCGCTAGCGGGCTGCGCACGGCGACGGCGGCGCTCGCGGATCTGGAGCGATGGCTGCTGCCCCCTGCCTGTCTGCTGTGCGAGGCGCCCATTCCGCTCCGCGAGGGCGACGCGCTGGTCTGCGGGCTCTGCGTGTCGCGCTGGCGCCGGCTGCCCCACCCGGTGTGCGCCCGCTGCGGTCAGCCCCGGATCCCCGAGGTCGAGTGCCGCATCTGCGGGACGTGGCCGCCGGGGCTCGACCGGGTCCGGAGCGCCGTCTGGCTCGAGGGTGGCGCCCGGCGCGCTGCCCATCAGCTCAAGTACGGCGGCTGGACCCGCGTGGCGGGGCCGATGGCCGACGTGATGCGCGGCCTCGAGCCATTGACCGGGCGGGTATGCTTGATACCAATTCCGCTGGGCGCGCGGCGCCTTCGCGAGCGGGGCTACAACCAGAGCGAGCGGCTGGCGGGCGCGCTCGCCGAGCGGGTCGAGGGCGAGGTCCGGACCGACCTGCTTCAGCGGGTGCGCGACACGCGGACCCAGACGGCCCTCACCCCCGAGGCGCGCCAGGCCAACCTGGCGGGGGCCTTCATTGCGCACGGCCCGCCGCCGGCCCGCGCGGTGCTGGTGGACGACGTTTTCACCACCGGCGCCACCCTCGGGGCCGCGGCCGCCGCGCTCCATGCCGCCGGCGCGGAGCGGGTCGAGGCGGTGACGTTCGCACGAGCGGCGGAGCTGGTCTGACGGAGTTCTAACCGGGAGAGGACGAGGACATGGCGATTCGAGTCGGCATCAATGGTTTCGGGCGGATCGGGCGCAACGTGGTGCGGGCGGCCAAGGCGATGGGAGTCAGCGATATCGACTTCGTCGCCGTCAACGACATCACCGACACCAAGACGCTCGCGCACCTGCTCACCTACGACTCGGTCCACGGCAAGTTCCCCGGCAGGATCACGACCAATGCCGACGGTCTGATCGTGGACGGCGACGGCATGCGGGTGCTGGCCGAGAAGGATCCGGCCAAGCTCCCGTGGAAGGACCTCGGTGTGGATGTCGTGCTCGAATCCACCGGCCGGTTCACCGACCGGGACCAGGCCGCCCTCCACCTGACCGGCGGGGCCAAGAAGGTGATCATCTCCGCGCCGGCCAAGAAGGAAGACATCACCGTCGTCTACGGCGTGAACCACGACAAGTACGACGCCGCCAAGCACCACGTGCTCTCCAATGCCAGCTGCACCACCAACTGCCTGGTCCCGGTGGTCAAGGTGATCCTCGACCGCTTCGGCTTCAGCAGCGGCTTCATGACGACGGTGCATTCCTACACCAACGACCAGCAGATCCTCGACCTGCCGCACAAGGATCTCCGCCGAGCCCGGGCCGCCGCGCTGTCCATCATTCCGACGACCACGGGCGCCGCCAAGGCCACCTCGCTGGTGCTGCCGGAGGTCAAGGGCAAGATCGACGGCGTGTCGCTTCGCGTGCCGACACCCGACGTGTCGGTGGTGGCGCTGACCTGCGTGGTCGAGAAGGCCACGACGGCTCAGGAGGTGAACGACGCCTTCCGCCAGGCCGCCGAGAAGGGTCCGCTCAAGGGCATCATCAAGGTGAGCGACGAGCCGTTGGTCTCGGTGGACTACATCGGCTCGCTGGAGTCGAGCACCGTCGACTCCCTGTCGACCAACGTCGTCAACGGCACCCTGGTGAACGTGACGTCGTGGTACGACAACGAGATGGGCTACTCGGCCCGGTGCGTGGACCTGCTGCGCTACGTGGGGGCGCGGTTGTGAAGCGTTCGCTGGAATCGCTTGATCCCGCGGGGCTGGATGGCAGACGAGCCTTGGTCCGGGTGGACTTCAACTGCCCGATCAAGGATGGCTCGGTCACCGACAACACCCGGATCCGCGCCGCCCTGCCGACCATCAAGCTCCTGCGTGACCGCGGCGCGCGCGTGGTGCTGCTCTCCCACCTGGGCCGGCCGAAGGGCGGCCCCGATCCCAAGTATTCCATGCAGCCCGTGGTCCGGGAGCTGGAGCGCCTCATCGGCGCGCCGGTGACCTTCCTGGCCGATCCGACCTCGGAGGAGGCCGTTACCACCACCCGCCGGCTTCCCCGCGGCGGGGTCGCGGTGGGCGAGAATACCCGCTTCTACCCCGGCGAGGAGAAGAACGACCCGGAGCTGGCCCGTCGCTTCGCCGCGCTGGGCGATTTCTACGTCAACGACGCCTTCGGCTCGGCCCACCGGGCGCACGCCAGCACCGAGGCCGTCGCCCACCTGCTCAAGCCGGCCGTAGCGGGCTTTCTGATGCAGCAGGAGCTCCGCTACCTCGGCGAGGCGCTCCACCAGCCCAAGCGGCCGTTCGTCGCCGTGCTGGGCGGGGCCAAGATCAGCGGCAAGATCGACCTCATCGAGGCGCTCCTGCCCAAGGTGGACGCCGTCCTCCTGGGTGGCGCGATGGCCTGCACTTTCTTCAAGGCGATGGGCCTGGAAACCGGCACCTCGCTGGTGGAGGCCGATCGGGTGGACCTGGCTCGCGAGCTCATGAAGCGCGCCGGCGACAAGCTGGTGCTTCCCGGTGGGGCGGTGATCGCGCAGAAGCTGGAGCCGGGCGTCGAGACCCGCGCCGTGCCGCGGGATCGCGTTCCTGCCGGCTGGGCGGTCTACGACATCGATCCGGCCACCGAGACCGAGTTTGCCCGCCGGATCACGGCCGCGGGTACGGTCATCTGGAACGGACCGATGGGGGTGTTCGAGACCCCGCCGTTCGACCACGGCACCCTGGCGGTCGCCCGCGCACTGGCCGAGGCCACCGGGCGCGGGGCCGTGACGGTGGTCGGCGGCGGCGACTCGGCCGCGGCCGTGGCGCAGGCCGGGCTCGACTCCCGGATGACCCACGTCTCGACCGGTGGCGGCGCGTCGCTGGAGTTCCTCGAAGGGAAGGCGCTCCCCGGCGTAGCTGCCCTGGACGAGGCCTGACCCGCATGGCCCGCCGTCTGATCTACGCCGCCAACTGGAAGATGCATCTGGGGCCGGCTGCGGCCCGCGACTTCATGCAGCGGTTCCTGCAGGTCACTTCGCCGGCGCCGGAGCGGAGTCTCTGGTTCTTTCCGCCGGCGGTCTCAATCGCCGCGGTGGTCGAAGCCTCCGCGGGCCGTCGCGATGTGGTCGTCGGCGCGCAGAACGTGCACTGGGAGCCCAAGGGCGCCTTCACCGGCGAGCTGTCGGTGCCGCTGGTGAAGGAGGCCGGCGCCCGGGCGGTGCTCATCGGCCACTCCGAGCGGCGCCACCTCTTCGGGGAAACCGACGACCAGATCGGCCGCAAGGTGACGTCCGCCCTCAAGGGCGGCATCGACCCCCTGATCTGCGTAGGCGAGACCCTCGCGGAGCGGGAGAGCGGCCGCACCGAGCAGGTCATCCAGCGGCAGGTGCACGCCATCCTCGAGCGCGTCCCGCTGCCGGAATGGGAGCGGATCCGGCTCGCGTACGAGCCGGTCTGGGCCATCGGCACCGGCCGGACGGCCTCGCCTGACGACGCGGCCCAGGTCCACGAGCTGATCCGGTACGAGCTGGGATCCCGCGGCGTGACCAGCCGAGTCCCCATCCTGTACGGCGGCAGCGTCAATGCGGGCAACGTCCTCGCGCTCCTGGCCCGGCCGGAGCTCGACGGCGTCCTGGTGGGCGGCGCCAGCCTCGACGCCGACGGCTGGGCGGAGTTGGTCGGCCTCGGAGGCTGAACCGTTGCTGCTGGCCGCCCGCCCGCGGACCCGGTAGCTTCCAGCATCCCCCCTCAGGAGAACCCGATCGAGCTCGAGGGCCGCCTCCAGGCCGCCATCGCTCCGACCTACCGTATTCTCCGCGAGCTCGGCGGGGGCGGGATGAGTCGCGTCTTCCTCGCCGAGGAGGCCCGACTGTCCCGCCAGGTGGTGGTGAAGGTCCTGCCTCCGGAGACGAGCGCGGGCGTCAACGCCGAGCGGTTCGAGCGGGAGATCCAGCTCGCGGCCCGTCTGCAGCATCCTCATATCGTGCCTCTGCTCACCGCCGGCGCCTCCGGGGACCTGCTGTACTACGTCATGCCGTTCATCGCCGGCGAGTCGCTCCGGGTCAAGCTGTCGCGCGAGGGCGAGCTGCCGATTCCCGAGGCGATCCGCATCCTGCGGGAAGTGGTGGACGCCCTGGCCTACGCCCACCGCAACGGCGTCGTCCACCGGGACATCAAGCCCGACAACGTGCTGCTGTCCGAAGGCCACGCCGTGGTGACCGACTTCGGCGTGGCCAAGGCGGTGAGTGCCTCGAGCGGATCCTCGTCGCTCACCTCGCTGGGCGTGGCACTGGGCACGCCCGCCTACATGGCGCCGGAGCAGGCGGCGGCGGATCCCCACGTGGACCACCGGGCCGACATCTACGCCGTCGGCGCGCTGGCGTACGAGGTGCTCTGCGGCCGGCCGCCGTTCACCGCGGTGAGCCCCCAGGCGATGCTCGCGGCGCACATCACCCAGGCGCCGGAGCCGGTCCTGCAGCATCGCCGTACGGTGTCACCGGCCCTCAGTGCCGCCATCATGCGCTGCCTGGAAAAGCGCCCGGCGGACCGCTGGCAGAGCGCCGCGGAGCTGATGGCGCAGCTCGACGCCGTGTTGACCCCGAGCGGCGGCCTCACCCCGACCGCGCCCATCCCGGCCATCGGCTCGGACATCCAGCCGGCCCTTCGGGTGCCGCACCCCGGGCGGATCACGGCGCTGTTCACGGCCGGCTCCGCCCTGGTCCTCGGCTTGGTGTGGCTGGCGGTGCAGCGGCTCGGCCTGCCGGACTGGGTCGTGTGGGGAGCGGTGGCGCTGCTCGTGGTCGGGTGGCCGGTGATGCTGATTGCCGGGGCCCAGGAGCGGAGGCGCGCGCTCGCGAAGACAGCCGGGATGCCGGCGCCTACGCCGACCGGCGGGCTGGCGCCCTGGCAGAGCACGCGACGGGCCTTGATGGGCGGAGGTCTGGCGTTCGGCGGATTGGCCGGGATCGCGGCGCTCTACACCGCGATGCGGCTGCTCGGCATCGGACCGGTGGGGACCCTGGTCGCATCGGGAGTGCTGAACGACCGGGATAAACTGCTGCTGGCGGATTTCGAGAATCGCTCACCCGACTCCACCCTCGGCGCGTCCCTTACCGAGGCGTTCCGGGTGGACCTGTCCCAGTCGCCCAACCTTCGTCTGAGCGATCCGCAAGAGGTGAACGACGTGCTCCGGCGGATGCAGCGGCCCACCGGCGTCACCCTGACTCCCAGCCTCGCCCGCGAGATCGCGGAGCGGGCCGGCGTGAAGGCGGTGGTCACCGGACAGATCGATCCCGTGGGGCAGGGGTACGTCCTCTCCGCCAGCCTGGTCGGCGCCTCCGACGGCCGCATCCTCTCCGCGGTCCGCGAATCCGCCGACGGCCCCGGCGCGCTGCTGCCGGCGATCGATCGTCTCTCCAAGAAGCTGCGGGAGCGGATCGGCGAATCGCTCACCAGCATCCGCGCCAATCCGGCCTTGGAGCAGGTGACGACCGGCTCACTGGATGCTCTGCGCAAGTACTCCGAGGCACTCCGCCTCGATGAAGCCGACAAGCCCGAGCAGGCCATTCCGCTGCTGGAAGACGCCGTGGCGCAGGATAGTGGCTTTGCCATGGCCTGGCGGAAGCTGGCGGTGCTGCTTGGCAACACGAGGACCTCCACCAGCCGCCAGGTCGCGGCGGCGACCAACGCGTTCCGGTTCCGCGACCGACTCCCCGCACTCGAGCGGGATCTGACCGCCGGGTACTACTACTACTCCGTCGAGTATGATCCGAGCAAGGCGATGGCCGCCTATCGCTCGGTGCTCGCCTCGAACCCCGAGACTACGCCGGCATTGAACAACCTCGCGATTCTGCTGGGCGAGGACCGGCAGTATGCCGAAGCCGAGAGCCTGCTCACCCGCGCGATCGCACTGGGACGCGCCTCGTCCTTCTACATGAATGCCGTGCGGACCGAGGTCGATCTGGGGCAACTGCCGGCGGCCCAGGCCACCGTGGAGCGATTCGCGCAGCTGACGCCGGGCTCCGCCTCGCTCCTCACCATGCAGGCGTGGCTCACCAGCGTGAGCCGCGACTACCCCGGAACGGTGCGGGCGTGGCAGCAGCTGCGTGAGCGTTTCGGCGACTCGCCGGTCGTGCGGCGTGTCGCCACCATGGGGCTCGCCAGCGAGCTGCAGAAGCAGGGTCGGATGGCGGAGGCCGGTTCGCTGCTGCGCGAGGCCATGGCGGACGCGGAGTCGAACAAGGAGCCGGCCGATTACCTCGAGACGGCCGCGAATCTGGCCTTGATGAATGCCAGCTTTCCGAGCAAAGGCGACCCCGCCGCTCCGCTCAGCCAGGCGCTGGCCCGGCACCCGCTCGGGAGCATCGATCCGCTCGATCGCCCCTACGCCTGGATCGTGCTGGCGTACGCCCGCGCCGGTCGTCCGGAGGAGGCGCGCCGCCTGCTTCGAGAGTACGAGACGGTCGTCCCCGCGGGCC
Source organism: Gemmatimonadales bacterium (assembly GCA_035688895.1). Lineage (GTDB taxonomy): Bacteria > Gemmatimonadota > Gemmatimonadetes > Gemmatimonadales > GWC2-71-9 > CAVVWJ01. The sequence goes on along the minus strand of DASSML010000194.1, from coordinate 15,039 downwards.
TCCGGGCCGCCGACCCCGTCCGCTGGTGGGCCATCGGTGCCGTCGCGGAGGCCGAGCACCGGGAAGCCGACGCCCTGGCGGCCTGGCGCGGGGGCTATGAACAGACCGGCACGTGCGCGGTCTGCGGCCTGTTCGAGATCGCCGGCAGCATGGAGCGGATGGGTCAGCCGGACTCCGCCCGGATGGCCTACGAGCGGCTGGTGACCCATCCGTCCGTCCAATCCGCAGTACAGTATGAGAGCACCACGCTGGCGCCGAGCTACAAGCGCCTGGGCGAGCTGTACGAAGCCAAGGGTGAAAGGAAGAAGGCCGCGGACTACTACGGCCGGTTCGTGGACCTCTACCAGCACGCCGACCCCGAACTGCAGCCTGCCGTGCGCGAGGTCCGCGAGCGCCTCGGCAAGCTGGCTCAGGAGCCTGGAACGTGAGCACCGCGAGCGTGACCATGACCCATTCCAACGAGACCGCCGCGCCGGCCGAGCGCAAGCCGCGCGACGACGAGATCGACGTGTACGGTCTGACCCATCCCGGCCGGACCCGGACGGAGAATCAGGATCATTTCCTCATCTGCTCGCTGCACAAGTCGATCGCGATCCACGGCAGCAGCCTGCCGGACTTCTCGCCCGTGCCGACGGGGACGGATCGGGTCGCGTTCCTCGCCATGGTGGCCGACGGCGTGGGTGGCGGCTTGCGTGGAGAGGAGGCGAGCCGCCTCGCGGTCGAGATGGCGACCCGATACGTCACCGACTGCATGCGGTGCTACTACGCGGCGGACCCGGCCGACGCCGAGTTCATGGAGGCGCTGGAACAGGCCGCGATCGGCGCGCATGACGAGTTCCTCCGCTTGTCGGAGGACGATCCCGACCGGCGAGGGATGGCCACCACGCTCACGCTCTGGCTCGGCGCGTGGCCGCGGGCCTATCTGCTGCAGGTGGGCGACAGCCGCTACTACCTGTTCCGCGACGGGGAGCTGACCCAGCTCTCCCGCGATCAGACGATGGCGCAGGAGCTGGTGGACCTCGGCGTGATGAGCCGGTCCGACGCCGCGCGCAGCCGCTACGCCACCACGCTCTCGAGCGCGATCGGCGGACGCCAGAACATGCCGGTGGTGACCCGCCTGACCAACGCGTGGGGGCTGGTGCATCTCCTGTGCAGCGATGGGCTCACCCGTCATGTGTCCGACGATCGGATCCGGGAGCGCATCGCCGGCATGCAATCCGCGCGTCAGCTGTGCGAGGGGCTGCTCCAGGACGCACTCGATGCCGGCGGCAGCGACAACATCACGATCATCGCCGGCCGCTGTATCCCGAAGGATCCGGCATGACCCTGCTGTCCGACCCGGAGCTTCTGGCCCGTCTCGTCGCAGTCGACAGTACCAGCCATCTCAGCAACCTTCCCCTCGCCCGGGCGCTGGCGGACTACCTCGCCCGGCCGGGGGTGCAGGTCGATCTGCTGCCCTCGCCCGACGGCACCAAGGCCAACCTGCTGGTGCGCGCCGGTCCCGAGAATGTGGACGGGGGACTGACCTTGTCCGGCCACATGGACACGGTCCCAGCCGAGGAGCCGGGGTGGCAGAGCGATCCGTTCACTCTCACCCGGGACGGCGAGCGCTACGTCGCCCGCGGCTCGGCGGACATGAAGGGATTTCTGGCGCTCGCGGCGAACCGATTGGCCGCGCTCGACCCGGCACGCCTGCGCCGCCCGCTGGCGCTGCTCTTCACCTACGACGAGGAAGTCGGGACCATCGGCGCGCGCCGCTTCGCCGAGACCGCGGAGCGTCCTTCGATTCCGCGCGACGTGATCATCGGCGAGCCGACCAAGCTCGAGGCGGTCCGCCTGCACAAGGGGATGCTTCGCCTCCAGCTCACCTTCCACGGGATCGCGGCCCACAGCGCCTATCCACACATCGGCCGGAACGCCATCGAGCCGGCCGGGCGCGCCATCGTCGCGCTGAGTGAGCTCCGGGCGGAGCTCGAGACCGAGCGGCCGCCCCACGGCGAGCACTTCGCCAAGGTGCCCTTCGTGGCGCTGAACATCGGTACCGTGGCGGGTGGGCGGGCGGCCAACATCGTTCCCGATCACTGCGTGGTGCAGCTCGGGATCCGTCTGCTCCCCGGGACGAGCCCGGACGACGTGACCGAGCGAGTCCGCCAGACGGTACGCCGCGCGCTGCCGGAAGAGGCCTTCGACCTCGACCACATCAGCCTGAGCCCGGCCCTGATGCTCGCCGAGGACGCCGACCTGCATCGCGAGCTGTGCGACGAGCTCGGTCAGCGGGGAAGCCGGAGCGTGAACTTCGCGACGGACGCGGGATGGCTGCAGCAGGCCGGATTTCGCTGCGTGCTCTTCGGCCCGGGCAACATCGAAGACGCCCACCGCGCGAACGAGTATGTGCCCGCGGCCGACCTGATTCATGGCCGCGAGATCCTCGAGCGACTGATCGCGCGCCGGTGCCTGACCACGTGACCGAGGCGGTGCTCGAGGCGGACCTGACCTGGGTCGGGGCCGCAATGCAGCCGGGTGTGCGGGTGGGCATCGATTCGACCGGCCGGATCTCCTCAGCGGGCGCGGGCGGTCCACCCGCGACCCACCGGCTCCGCGGGATCGCCCTTCTCCCGGGATTCATCAACGCCCACTCCCACGCCTTTCAGCGCGCTCTCCGCGGCTCGGGGGAGCTCTTCCCGGCCGGCGCCGGGAGCTTCTGGACCTGGCGGGAGGCGATGTACGCGCTGGTGGAGCGCCTCGGTAGCGACAGTCTCGCGCGGATCTGCCGCCAGGCCTTCGCCGAGATGCGCGACGCGGGCACCACCGCCGTGGGCGAATTCCACTACCTCCATCACGAGCGTCCGGACGACTTCGCGTTCGACGCGGTGGTCCTGGCCGCCGCCGCCGAGGTGGGGATCCGGATCGTCCTGCTCCAGACCTACTACGCCACCGGCGGAGTCGGTCGTCCCCTGGCCGGCGGGCAGCGCCGCTTCAGCACCCAGTCGGTGGAGGATTTCCTCGCCCGGACCGAGGCGTTGGCCGCGGGCCTGAACGGAAAGACCCAGTCGGCGGGCCTCGTCGCGCACAGCGTGCGCGCCGTGCAGCCGGACGACATCGCCCGACTGCACGAGGCGTCGCGCCGCCGGGGCGTGCCGTTCCACATCCACGTGGAGGAGCAGCAGGGAGAGATCGACGAGTGTCTCGCGGCCTACGGCAAGCGCCCGATGGCCGTCCTCTGCGATGCGATCGCGGATGCCGGCAACGTCACCGCGATCCACTGTACCCATACCCTCCCTGCCGATCTCGAGCGGTACGTCGCCGCCGGCGGCCGGATCTGCTGCTGCCCGCTCACCGAGGGCAACCTGGGCGACGGTATCCCCGATCTTCGGGCGGTGCCGGGGGCATGGCGCCGGCTCTGCCTGGGCTCGGATTCCAACCTGCGGATCGCGCCGATCGAAGACATGCGCTGGCTGGAGTACGGCCAGCGGCTGCGGGGTGAGCTCCGGGGCGCCTTGCCCGACGAGGCCGGCGCCGTCGCCCCCACGCTGCTCGCGGCGGCCACCGAGGGAGGTGCGACATCCCTGGGCCTCGATGCCGGTCGGATCGCCCCCGGCGCCTGGGCGGACCTGGTGGCGGTGGACCTGACCGCGCCGGCGCTGCGCGACATCCCGGCCGAGCGGCTGCTGGACGCCATCATCTTCGGCGCCGGCAACGAGGCGATCGCCGGCACCTGGGTCGGCGGCGGGTGGCGAGCGACCGGCGGCCGCGCTGGCGAGCCGGGCCGGATGTCCGTATCCTAGGCGCAGCTAGCTCACCTTCGACGCGCACCGGAGACATCCCATGCCCGGCAGGCAGAGCACCGCGCTGCTCAAGTCCACCGCGCTCGGCACGCTCCTTCAGCTCATCATGGTCGTCCTGGGTCACTTCGCCCCTGGTGTCGCCTCCCTGTTTGCGGAGGGGGGAATGGCGATCTCCGGCGTCACCGGCCTGCTCTATTCGGTCTGGGGCGGCAAGGATTCCCTGGGCGGAGCCGCCCTGGGAGGCGCGGCGGCCGGGGGCATCTCCGCCTTCCTGGCCATCCTGGCCTCGCACGTGATGGGTGACGTGTCGCTGGCGCTGCTCCACGTGGGCACGGCAGGCTCGGTGGTCACCGGGGCGATCGGGGGCATGGTGGGGCGGGTGCTCTCGACCCGCTCCGGAATCGCGCATTATCGCGGTTGACCCTCCCCGGGCCGCCCGCTAAACTTCCCGGCTGCCCAGGAGACCCTATGTTCACGTTTCTGTTGACGTTGCTCATTCTCGACGCGCTGCTGCTCTCCGTCGTAGTCCTGCTCCAGGCGGGGCAGGGCGGCGGGCTCGCCTCCCTTGGCGGGGGCACCACCGACACCGTGCTCGGCGGGCGTCAGGCCGTCACCATCCTCACCAAGGCCACCTGGTGGTGCGGCGGGATCTTCATGGTCCTCTCGCTGGTGCTGTCGCTGGTTCCGCGGGCCGGCAACTCGGCCACCCAGCTGCAGGAGCGGCTTCGGGCCGGCTCCCCGGCGGTACCGCAGCCGAGCACCACGCTTCCGCTCGGGACTCCGGACGCATCCGCCCCGCCGGCCGGCGCCACGCCTCCCGCCGCGACGGGTGCGAAGCCGGGCGCGACGCCGCCGGCAGCGACCGGTGCACCAGCCCCAGCCCCCGCACCTTCGCCCGGGGCAGCAGCCCCCAAGCAGCCCGGCAAGTGAGGCCGATCGAGCGCGGGGTGTCCGGATGACGGATCGCCCCGCTTTCGTTTTGCTGGAGGACGGCACTTGGTTCGCCGGGACCTCCGCCCGCCCCATCGACCCGGCGTTCGGGGAAGTGGTCTTCACCACCAACCTCACCGGGTATCAGGAGACCTTCACCGACCCGAGCTATCTCGGCCAGATCGTGGTGATGACGGCCCCGATGATCGGGAACTACGGGGTGAACGCCGAGGACATGGAGTCGGAGCGGGCCCAGGTGAGCGGCGTGGTGGTGCGGGAGCTCTCCCGCTACCCGTCGAACTGGCGCTCCACCCGGAGCCTCGACGAATGGCTGGCGGCCGCCGGCGTGCCCGTCCTCGAGGGCGTCGACACCCGCCGGCTGACCCGGCACCTGCGCGAGCGCGGAGCCATGCGCGGCGTGGTCGCCGAGGGGCGACAGCCGAGCCGCGAGCTCACGGCGCAGCTCCTGGCGAGCCCGTCGATGAACGGGCTCGACCTCGCGTCGCGCGCCACGGTCCGGGAAGGGTGGACCGAGGGCGAGGGCCCGCATGTCGTGGCCTACGACTACGGCATGAAGCGGAACATCGTTCGCAAGCTGGTGGGCGAGGGGTTCCAGGTTTCGGTCGTGCCGGCGGAGACCAGCGCGTCGCAAGTGCGCGAGATGAAACCCGATGGCCTCTTCCTGAGCAACGGACCGGGCGACCCGGCCGCGGTGAAGTACGCCCTCGGCACCATTCGGGAGCTGGGCGGGGCGGGGCTGCCGACGTTCGGCATCTGCCTCGGACACCAGCTGATCGGACTCGCCTTCGGCGGCGACACGGCCAAGCTTCCCTATGGACATCGGGGCGGCAACCACCCGGTTCGCGACCTGTCATCGGGACAGGTGCTCATCACCACGCAAAACCATGGCTTCGCGGTAGTTGGTGACGAGAAGGGCATCCCGGGCGCTCCCGCCCTCGAGGTGAGTCACCTCAATCTGAACGACGGGACCATCGAAGGCGTGCGCCATCGCGAGCTGCCGCTCTTCGCCGTTCAGTACCATCCGGAGGCCGCGCCAGGCCCCCACGACGCCTTCCCCCACTTCGCCCAGTTCCTGGCGGCGGTGCGCCAGGCCGCCGGGTCCAAGGCAAGCTCTTGACAGACAACACTTAAGCCTCTACTATCGGCTCTGATGCCCTCCCGAGCTCCGCTGAGTGTAACCCTTCTGGGGGACGCATGACCAAGGCCGATCTCGTCGAACAGGTGACTGCCTCGATCGCCCGCACCGCGGGGCCGATGATCTCGAAGAAGGACTGCGCCCGCGTGGTCGACGCCTTCCTCGAGGCCGTGAAGGACGCGCTCAAACAGCAGCACAACATCGAGGTACGCGGCTTCGGCACCTTCAAGATCAGGCGGCGGAAGACCCGCATGGCTCGGAACCCGCGCACCGGCGATCCCGTCGAGGTCGCCGCGAGGCCGGTACCCGTATTCAAGCCCAGCAAGGAGTTACGGGCTCTGGTCGCGGATGAGGGTGAGGAAGCGACGGAGTCCGCGCCGGGGATGTAGCAAGCCGGGTCGGCTCGATCTCCTGCAGGGCCGTGCGGATTACCTCCGCGCGGCCCTGCTGTCGTTTGCCGGTTTGGCCCATCAGCAAGTCAGGGATAGCTTTCAGCCATGGTCACAACCGCTTCAACCACCGTTCACATCCTGCTGTTCGCGAGCTACGCCGAGCGTCTCGGCCTCGAGCGGATCGACGCTGCGCTCCGCCCGGGTGCCACCGTCGCCGACGCGCTGGCCTACCTCAGGGCGCTCCCCGGGGGCAGCGAGCTGCCCGCTCGTCCACTCTGCGCCAGGAACCTGGCGCACGTGAGGGCCGATGCGCCGCTCGCCGATGGGGATGAGCTGGCGGTGCTTCCTCCGCTGGCCGGAGGGTGACGGTGGCATTCCTCACGGACACTCCGCTCGACCTCGCGGAACTGATAGCCGAGGTGGCCGCGCCGGACCGTGGCGGCATCGCCGCGTTCGTCGGCACGGTGCGCGACCACCACCAGGGCCGGACCGTCCTGGAGCTCGAGTACTCGGCCTACGCCGCGATGGCCGAGACCGAGTGTGAGCGAATCGTGGAGGAGACGGAACGGCAATGGCCCGTCCGGGTGGCGCTCCGCCACCGGATCGGAATGCTCGCGATCGGCGATGCCGCGGTAGCGATCGCTGTGGCCGGCGCGCACCGCGACGAGGCCTTCGCCGCGTGCCGGCATGTGATCGAGGAAGTGAAGCGCCGGGTGCCGATCTGGAAGCGGGAGCGCTATGCGGATGGGGCGGTGGAGTGGGTCGGGGCCGGAGCGGCCGCGGACCTGACGACACCGGGACAGCGCCCGTGATCACCCCCGTCTCGCCGCTGGACCGACTGGCACGTCCGCTTCGCAACCTCCGCATCTCCGTCACCGACCGGTGCAACATGCGGTGCCGCTACTGCATGCCGGAGAACGAGTACGTGTGGCTGCCGCGGGAGTCGATCCTCACCTTCGAGGAGATCGATCGGGTGGCCGGGGTGTTCGCCCACCTCGGCGTCAGCAAGATCCGGCTGACCGGCGGTGAGCCACTTCTGCGGCACGACCTGCCGAAGCTCGTGGCCCTGCTGGCCCGCCGCCCCGAGCTCACCGACCTCGCCCTCACCACGAACGGCATTCTCCTCGGCCGCTATGCCGCCACGCTGGCCGAGGCGGGCCTTCGCCGGGTCACGGTCAGCCTCGACACTCTGCAGCCCGATCGAATGATCCGGTTCGCCCGCAGCGCGCGGCATGGCGAGGTCCTGGCCGGTATCGATTCGGCCCGCACGGCATTCGGATCGGTGAAGTTGAACACCGTCGTGATCCGGGGCTACAACGACGACGAGGTGCTCGACCTGCTCGAGTTCGCCCGGGCTCGAGGGATCGAGCCGCGCTTCATCGAGTACATGGACGTGGGCGGCGCCACCGGCTGGTCCGGAGACCAGGTGGTGTCTCAACGCGAGATCCTCGAGCTGGTGGCGCGTCGCTACGGGCCGGTGCGGCAGGTCGAGTCGGCCGGGTGGGCGCCGGCGGAGCGGTTCACGCTCCCGGACGGGACGGTGTTCGGCGTGATCGCGAGCACCACCGCGCCCTTCTGCCGGACGTGCGACCGGGGTCGCCTCACGGCCGACGGCACCTTTCTGCTGTGCCTCTATGGGGAGCGCGGCCTCGATCTCCGGGAGCTGCTCCGGGGCGGGGCATCCGACGAGCAGGTCGGCGACCGGATCGCGGAGGTCTGGCGGCAGCGCACCGACCGCGGGGCGGAGGAGCGGGCCGCGCTGCCGACGCGCGGAGTACTCCACCGGATCGAGAGCCTTCGCGCCGACCCTCGGCGCGAGATGCACACCCGCGGCGGCTGATGGCACTCCAGGTCGCCCTGATCCAGCCGCAGATTCCTCCCAACACCGGGAACATCGCCCGGCTCTGCGCCGCCACCGGCACTCCGCTCCACTTGATCGAGCCGCTCGGCTTCACCCTCGGTGACACCGAGCTCAAGCGCGCCGGGCTCGATTATTGGGACGGCGTGGACCTGTGGATTCACCCCGACTGGTTCGCCTTCCGCGACGCGATGGATCGGAGCCGCTGCCTCTACTTCTCGGCCCAGGCGGAGCAGAGCTACTGGGAGGCGCCTTACCGGAATAACAGCTGCCTCGTCTTCGGCAGCGAGACGGAGGGGATGCCGCCCCGGATTCTGGAGAAGCACCCGGAGCGCTGCTTCACCATTCCCATGTCCGGGCCGGTGCGGAGCCTCAACCTGGCGACCGCCGTGGGGATCGTGCTCTACGAGGCGATCCGGGCCACGCGGGTGCGTGCGGGGCGCGGCTAACGCTATATTTTCGGACGCTTTGTCCATCGTTGTGGAAGCTCAACCCGCAAGCGACGAGACTGCCGGAATGCTCGAGAAAGTTGCCGTTGTCGGAGCCGGAAACGTGGGAGCCACCGCGGCCCAGCGGCTGGCCGAAAAGTCCCTCGCCCGGACCGTGGTGATGATCGACGTGGTCGAAGGGGTCCCCCAGGGCAAGGGGCTCGACCAGTATCAGTCCGGCCCGATCGAGGGCTTCGACACTCGGATCATCGGCTCCCAGGGATACGACGAGGCAGCGGGGGCCGAGATCTTCGTGGTGACCGCCGGGATCGCCCGGAAGCCCGGGATGAGCCGGGACGACCTGGTGAAGACCAACGCCGGGATCGTGCGCTCCGTGGGCGAGCAGATTCGCCGCGTGGCCCCGAAGGCGATCGTGGTGGTGGTCTCCAATCCCCTCGACGTCATGTGCTACGTGATGATGCGCGCCACCGGTTTCCCCCGGGAGCGGGTGATCGGGATGGCGGGCGTGCTCGACACCGCGCGCTACCGGATGTTCCTGGCCGAGGCCATGCAGGTGTCGGTCGAGGATATCCAGGCCATGGTGCTGGGCGGCCACGGGGACACCATGGTGCCGCTGGTGTCCTACACCACCGTCTCCGGTATCCCAGTCACCCAACTGATCGACAAGGCACGGCTCGACGCGATCGTGGATCGGGCCCGGAACGGCGGCGCCGAGATCGTCGCCTTTCTCAAGACCGGCTCCGCCTACTACGCGCCCAGCGCCGCCGCGGTGCAGATGGTCGAGGCGATCGCGCTGGACAAGAAGCGGATCCTGCCGTGCTCCGCCTGGCTGCAGGGCGAATACGGACTCAAGGACGTGTTCTGCGGGGTCCCCTGCAAGCTGGGGCGCCGAGGGCTGGAGCAGATCGTGGACATCACGCTGACCAAGGAAGAGCACGCGGCGCTGACCTCCTCGGCGGAGGCGGTGCGGGCGACCCAGGCGGTGGTGGACGCGTGAAGGCTGCCGCGCGATGACCCGCGTCGCCACGTTCTGGGATACTTCGGTCGGGAAAAAGGCGGTCATGGCGGTCACCGGGCTGATCCTGGTGGCCTACCTGATCACCCACGTGCTGGCCAATCTCCTGGTCTTCACCGGGCCCGACCGGATCAATCGCTACGCCGCGATCCTGCATTCGACCGGCGGCGCGCTCTGGGCGGCCCGGGTAGTGCTCCTGGTCGCGGTGATCCTGCACATCGTGGCCGCCACCCAGCTCGCTCTGCGGCGGCAGGCGGCGCGCCCGGTGGCGTATGCGGCCGGCCGCCAGCCCCAAGTCTCCACCCTGGCCTCCCGGACGATCCGGTGGGGCGGGGCACTGCTGCTCGTGTTCATCGTCTTCCACATTCTGCATTTCACCACCGGCACGGTCCATCCGGATTTCGTGGAGCTCAATCCCTATCACAACGTGAGCACCGGGTTCCACAACCCGCTGGTCGCGCTGTTCTACCTCATCGCCATGGCGGCCCTGGGGTTCCACCTCTATCACGGCGTGTGGAGCAGCGGGCGGAGCCTCGGCGTCAGCCCGCCGAGCCCCGACCCGCTCCGGCGCCGGGTGGCGCTGGTGCTCGGCGGGTTCATCTGGCTCGGGTTCACGGTGATCGTGCTGGCGGCGTGGCTGGGGGTAATACCCGGAGCGACCCGATGAGGCGTGGAGGCCTTTCGTCCTTCGCCGCCTGCTGTGCGAGGCTTGTATGGAGCTGAACGCCCGCATTCCCGTCGGTCCCATCGAGCGCAAGTGGGACACCCATCGCTTCGAGATGAAGCTGGTGAACCCGGCGAACAAACGGAAATACACCGTGCTCGTGGTGGGGAGCGGGCTGGCCGGCGCCAGCGCGGCCGCGGCCATGAGCGAGCTCGGCTACCAGGTGAAGTGCTTCTGCTTCCAGGACTCGCCTCGGCGCGCCCACAGCATCGCCGCGCAGGGCGGGATCAACGCCGCCAAGAACTACCGGAACGACGGCGACAGCATCTACCGCCTGTTCTACGACACGGTGAAGGGCGGAGACTTCCGGGCCCGCGAGGCCAACGTCTACCGGCTGGCCCAGATCAGCGTCAACATCATCGACCAGTGCGTGGCCCAGGGGGTGCCGTTTGCCCGGGAGTACAGCGGGCTCCTGGCCAACCGATCGTTCGGCGGCGCCCAGGTCTCGCGCACCTTCTACGCCCGCGGCCAGACCGGCCAGCAGCTGCTGCTCGGCGCCTATCAGGCGCTGGAGAAGGAGATCGCCCGCGGCGGGGTCACGATGTTCCCCCGCACCGAGATGCTCGATCTGATCGTGATCGACGGGCGCGCCCGCGGCATCGTGGTGCGCGACATGGTGAGCGGCGCGATCCACACCCACCTGGGCGACGCGGTGGTGCTCGGCACAGGCGGGTACGGCAATGTGTTCTACCTCTCCACCAACGCCAAGGGCAGCAACACCACCGCCATCTGGCGGGCGTACAAGCGGGGCGCGGCGTTCGCCAACCCGTGCTACACCCAGATCCACCCGACCTGCATCCCTCAGAGCGGCGAGTACCAGTCGAAGCTCACCCTGATGAGCGAGTCGCTGCGCAACGACGGGCGGGTGTGGGTGCCCTCGCGCCAGGGCGACACCAGGCCGCCCTCGCAGATCCCCGAGGGCGAGCGCGACTACTACCTCGAGCGCCGCTACCCCAGCTTCGGCAACCTCGCGCCGCGCGATATCGCGAGCCGCGCAGCCAAGACCGTATGCGACGAAGGCCGGGGCGTCGGCCCCGGCGGCCTCGGCGTGTACCTCGATTTCGGCGATGCGATCCGCCGCCTGGGCGCCCAGACCATCCGGGAGCGGTACGGCAATTTGTTCGAGATGTACGAGCGGATCACCGATGAAGATCCCTATCGCGTTCCGATGCGGATCTACCCCGCGGTGCACTACACGATGGGCGGCCTGTGGGTGGACTACAACCTGATGAGCACGATTCCCGGGCTCCACGTGATCGGGGAGGCCAACTTCTCCGACCACGGCGCCAACCGGCTCGGCGCGAGCGCCCTGATGCAGGGCCTCGCGGACGGCTACTTCATCGTCTCCAACACGATCGCCGACTACCTTGCCGGTGCCAGGCTCACCAAGGTGGATCACACCCATCCGGAGGTCCGCGCCGCCCGCGAAGCGGTCGAGATGCAGACCCGGCGGTTCCTCAGCATCAAGGGCAAGCGGACGGTGGACAGCTTCCACCGCGAGCTGGGGCGGCTGATGTGGGACAAGTGCGGCATGGCGCGGAACGCCGAGGGGCTGCGCGAGGCGCTGCAGGAGATTCCCCGGATTCGCGAGGAGTTCTGGCGCAACGTCAACGTCCCCGGCAGCGACGCCGAGCTCAACCAGGCCCTGGAGAAAGCGGGACGGGTGGCCGACTTCCTCGAGCTGGGCGAGCTGATGTGCCTCGACGCGCTGCACCGGGAGGAGTCCTGCGGCGGCCACTTCCGCGAGGAGTACCAGACCGCGGACGGCGAGGCGCTCCGCGACGACGAGCGCTTTGCCTACGTGGCGGCGTGGGCCTACGCCGGCTCCGACCGGCCGCCCGCGCTCCACAAGGAGCCGCTCGAGTTCGAGAACGTGCACCTGGCCCAGCGGAGCTACAAGTGAGCGCCCTCAATCTCACCCTGCAGGTGTGGCGACAGGCGGGACCGTCGTCACCCGGACGGCTGGTCCGCTACGAGGCCCGCGACATCAGTCCCGACATGTCGTTCCTCGAGATGCTCGACGTGGTCAACGAGCGGCTCCAGGAGAAGGGCGAGGCGCCGATCGCGTTCGACCACGATTGCCGGGAGGGGATCTGCGGCTCCTGCAGCCTCATGATCAACGGCGTGGCCCACGGGCCCAATCCCGGGACCGCCACCTGCCAGCTGCACATGCGGAGCTTTCGCGACGGTGACGAGATCCGGATCGAGCCGTGGCGGGCGCGGGCCTTCCCGGTGGTGCGCGACCTGGTCGTAGACCGGAGCGCGCTGGACCGGATCATCGCGGCCGGCGGGTACATCAGCGCCGCCACCGGCGGGGCGCGCGATGCCAATACCATCCTGATCGCGAAGGACACGGTGGACACCGCGATGGACGCCGCGCAGTGCATCGGCTGCGGTGCCTGCGTGGCCGCCTGTCCCAACGCCTCGGCCTCGCTGTTCACGGCAGCCAAGATCACGCACCTGGGGCTCCTGCCCCAGGGGCAGCCCGAGCGGATCACGCGGGCCCGGCAGATGGTGCGGCAGATGGATGTCGAGGGGTTCGGAGGGTGCACGCTCTACGGCGAGTGCCAGGAGGCCTGCCCCAAGGAGATCAGCATCGACACGATCACCCGGATGAACCGCGACTTCCTGCGGGCCGGCCTGTCCGCCGGCCGCTCGGCGGTGGCCGGATCGGACTGAGCGTCCCATGAGCGGCAGCAGTGCGGGGAGGACCCGGCGCAGGCCGGCGTCCTCCCTCGTCGTTTGCGGGATCATCCTGGCACTGGGATGGGTGGGACCGCTCGGCGCCCAGCAGGCCGAGCCATGGGCCCGATTCACCGCGCAGGGCGTCGTGGCCGCGACCGGCGCCGATCCCGTCCCCGGCGACCGGTACCTCAGCGAGCTTCGAGTGGTGCAACCCGTCGTCATGGTCCACGCGGGGTGGGGCCCCCATCTCGCCGGGCTCGCCACACTCGACCTCGAGGGCCTGACCATCCCCCAGGGTGAGCTGGCCATGGGCGACTGGGGCGAGGGGTTCATGGACCGGCGCCATCCCCACACCTACGCCCATGAATTGCTGGTGACGGGGAACGACCTGCTGGGCCGGCGGGACGGCGAGGGACAGGTTTCGCTCACGGCCGGCAAGGGCTTCGCCCCCTTCGGCACCGACGATCCGATGATCCGGCCGCCGCTACGATATCCGGTGAACCACCACTTCGCTCAGATCCTGGAGCGCGCCGTCCTGATCGGCGCCGCTCGGCAGGGGCCGGTTACCCTGGAGCTGGGCCTCTTCAACGGGGACGAGCCGGAGCGGCCCAACCAATGGCCGCTGATCGCCGGGCGGTTCGGCGACTCCTGGAGCGGGCGGCTCACCGCGGCCCCGGTGACCGGGGTGGAGCTGCAGGGGTCCTACGCGCACGTGCATTCCCCCGAGCACCGCGAAGGAGCAGGGCCCGACCAGGAGAAGGCGAGCTTCTCCGCGCGCTGGGAGGGGCCGGTCGGGGGTCACCCGGTCTATGGCCTTCTGGAATGGGCCCGGACCTCGGAAGCCGGCGGGTTCTTCATCTACCACAGCCTCCTGGCCGAAGGTGCATGGACCGGCGGGCGCCATCGTCTCTACTACAGGTTCGAGCGGACCGAGCGACCGGAAGAGGAGCGGATCTCGGACTTCCGCTCCCTCCGACCCCACCTGGAAAACTCGATCCTGGGCATTACCCGCTGGACGGTGCATACGGCAGGCTACACGCTCCAGGGGTTGGCCTTGGGCCCGGTCCGGCTGGAGCCGCTGACCGAGTTTTCGTTCGGCAGCATCGACCTGCTGCGCGGCGCGTTCGGAGTGGCGTCGTTCTACGGTGACGACCACTGGTGGAGCTGGACCCTCGGGCTTCGCATCGCCGGCGGGGCGCCGATGCATCGGATGGGGCGCTACGGCGCGGCGGCCCAGGACATGGAAGCGGATCACCGACATCACGGCATGGGATCATGAACCGACACACGCGGCGCTGGCGATGGGTTCCTCTGGCGGCCCTTTCCTTTATGGCGGCCTGCGGCGGCAGCGACGACGGCACCGGGCCGAACCAGCCTCCGCCGACCGACTTCAGCCTGCGTACGGTTGGGGGCGGGAACAACGTTCCCGACCGCTTCTCCTCCGACCTCTGGGTCTACGGCAACCACGCCTACACCGGCACCTGGGGCCACGGACCCCGGAACGGCAACGTCGGGGACCTGGTCTACATCTGGGCGCTCGATGCGGGCGGCAGACCCACCCGGGTCGGCTCGGTGAGCATGTCGGGCATCAATACGGTGAGCGATGTCGAGGTGACCTCCGACGGCAAGGTCCTGCTCTTCAGCGGCGAGGGCGGACCGAACGGCGGCATCTATCTCTACGACCTGACGGACCCGGTGCACCCGACATTCCTCGACAGCGCGCTGGCGACCAACGGCGTGCACACGGCCAGCTTCGGCGAGATCGGCGGCGGCCGCTATGTGTTCGCCGCGAAGAATGCTCCCGATCCCGCGCTGCTGATCTACGATGTGACCGACCCCGCCGACATCCAGCCCGCCGCCACCGTACCGATCCCGCCGTTCTACGGGATCCACGACACCTACGTGCGCGATGGCCTGGTGTTCGTGTTCGCCTGGAACACCGGGGTGATCATCTACGACGTGGGTAACGGGATGGCGGGCGGCTCACCCACCTCGCCGGTGGAAGTGAGCCGTCTGGTGACGGGTGACGCCGGCCTCAAAGCCGG
>DASSML010000193.1:0-2232 GCA_035688895.1 Gemmatimonadales bacterium | reverse complement strand
GCTCTTCCCCTTCTTCAGGAGCATCCGCAGGCGGTGGTAATGCTCCTGTCGCGTCGCCGTGTCGAACTTCAGGGCCTCCAGGGCCACGCTCACGTGATGGACGCCGTGGCACCAGTCGAGCACCTCCACCACCCGGACCGGGTTGAGCCCGACCTGGGCCACGACCCAGTCCAAACGCGCCCAGATCCACGGCGCCCCGTCGGCCACGAAGACCACCTCGCGTGCCCTCGCGGCACCCAGACGATGCAGATGGAACGCCACCATCTCGATCAAGGCGGCCGGCCCTTGCAACGTACCGTCGATCACCGGCCGACTCCCCCGAGCCATCCGCCCCTGCTTGTCCAATTCGTACACGATGACGACCTTCGGCTCACGCCACGCGATGTGGAACTTGCGCCGCTTGCGCTGGCCCCCCACGCGCGACTTCTTCACGACCGTCCGCACGCGCACCCGACCGCCATCGATCTGGACCGCCACGCGCTTGTCCGCGAACTCCGTCCCGGCGGGCAGCCCTCCCCGACGGAACCGCAGCAGGTCGCGCGTGCGCGTTGCCAGCATCTGCGCCCCCAGTTCGCTGGCGATGCGCCGGACCGCCTTCTCGTCCAGTACCAAACCGCGACGGGTCAACTCCGCACGAGCCGCCGCGATCGGCAACAGGCCGACCAGGCGCCCCACTTCGGCCTGCACGTTGGGGCTGCTCCCTTCGCTGATCCGATAGGCCGCCAACTCGGGGTAGAGCCCGCCGCCTTCGGGGCCACGCCCGTTTTTGCCGCTGCGCCCCCGCGGCGAACAATACAAGGTCATCACCGTGAGCGCCAGGCCGCCCAGCAGCCGCACGATCACGGGCCGCCTTTTTTTCCGACCGGGCGGAGAGGGACCTCGGCGGCTGCGACCACCTGGTCCACGTGTCGCGCCATCTCCGGACGCGCGCTCGCTTTGGCCAGGAGACCGGCGACGTACAGGTCGGCCTGCCGCCGCGCGTGCTCATGCACCTCCCGTTCGATGGCGGCGAAGCTCGCGGGGTCGCTCACCAGACGTTCGAGCCACTCCGGCTCGCGTTCGCTCAAGACTCGTCCCGTCTGGTCCGCCACGGCGGCCGGCGACGGGACCGGGGGACCGTTCGGACGACGAAGCTTGCTCTTCTGTGGATCCCGGCCCATTGGCACTTCGGACTCAATCCGCACTTCCATCGCGGCCTCCTCCGAGTTGATCCTGCGATGTGCACGGCTATCCTAGCCGACAACGATCCCTTTGGCGCAGCTTTTTGGGATCAGGCCCGGTCCATGGTGAAGACCATCGCCGGCCGCTTTCCCTCCCTCAACTCGTGCCGTTGCACCTCCTCGAACAACTCGATCACGCGTCGGGCCGTCGGGCGACGGCACGCCCGCCCCTCGGGGTACAGTGGCAGGCTCTCGATCCCCGCGCCGTCCATCGCTCGACGCAGCTCACGCTCCAGGAGCGAGTCCACCAGCAGCGCGAAGAAGTACACGCACAGCAACGCCTGGATCCGGCTGGTCTCCTTCAGGTACACAGGCGCCACCACGAAGTCCGTCTTCAGCTGCGCGAACCGCGTCTCGATCCGCGGCTGTTGCTTGTACGCCAACAGCAACTCCCGCTCCGACAGCGTCACCACGTTGGTGATCAGCGGGAAGATCCCGTCGCACCGCGCCTCCTCGGCCAGGCGGTCGTGGGCGAGACGCCAGCACAGGGCGAACCTCGTGTCCTCGCGCTTCACGTACCGCGTCCCGGGACCCGGGCGGCCACGCCGCTCCTGGCGATAATGCTCCGTTGTCCGCTCCTCGATCGCGACCGCGATGAAGCCCTCGACCCCATCGTCCCGCAGGATCACCTCGACCGCCTCCGCGACCTTGGCGCGCTCGCGGTAGCGTGTCCGCGGCGAGGCCAGCTTCTCCCGCAATTCAGCCAGACGCCCCGAGGCCCGCTCGATCCGGTGGTGCCGTGACAACACATCCAGCTCGGCCTTGCGCGTGCTGTGATACCAGATCAGCCGGTACCCCTCGACGCTGGTCATCTCCGGCTCGTGGACGGAGAACCGGTCCACCACATGCCCCTCGTCATCGGTCTTGTCGTGGAGATGTCGCCAGCGGACCCGACCGTCCCGCACCAGCGTGCGGAAGGCGGCGTCCTCACCCCGCGTGCGGGGCAGCACACTGAGGAACCGGCCACCGTGGTGGTGGAGGTGGGCCATGTTCTCGGCGGTGGCCAGCTTGC
>DASSML010000192.1:0-4779 GCA_035688895.1 Gemmatimonadales bacterium | reverse complement strand
CGGTAGACCGATCGGGTCTTGGCCATCAGGACGACCGCGCGGGGCTCATTCCGGCTCTTCCCGCCCGCTGAAGTTGTCGAACCGGGTGTATTCCCGGGTGAACTTGAGCTGGACATCGCCGGTGGGGCCGTTGCGGTTCTTAGCCAGCATCACCTCGGCGAGCCCGCGCTTGGATTCGTCTTCCCGATCGTAGTACTCGGGGCGGTGGATGAAGATGACCAAGTCGGCGTCCTGCTCGATGGCGCCCGAGTCGCGCAGGTCGGAGAGGATCGGCTTGCGCTCGCCGCCCCGCTGCTCCGACGCGCGGGACAGCTGGGACAGCGCGATGACGGGGATCTCCAGCTCTCGCGCCAGCGCCTTGAGCGAGCGGGAGATGTCGCTGATTTCCTGAACCCGGTTCTCGCTGTACTCGGGGCTTCGCATGAGCTGGAGGTAGTCCACCACGATCAGGCGGACGTCGTTGTCGATCTTGAGCCGCCGGGCCTTGCTCCGCATCTCGAGCAGGGTGATGGACGGTGTGTCGTCGATCCAGAGCTGGTAGGTCTGCAGGATGCCCGCCGCCCGGGCCAGCTGGGTGAAGTCGGAATCGCGCAGGGTGCCCTGACGGACCCGGTGGCTGTCTACCCGCGCGGTAGCGGTGAGCATGCGCTGCACCAGCGCTTCCTTGGACATTTCCAGCGAGAAGATGGCGATTCCCTGCCCTTCGGCCGCGGCGTTGGCCGCGATGTTGAGACAGAAGGCCGTCTTGCCCATGGAAGGCCGGGCCGCCACCACCACCAGCTCCGCCGGCTGGAACCCCGACGTCATCGCATCCAAGTCTACGAATCCGCTGGGCACTCCGGTAATCGACTTGCCGCTGCGCTGGAGCGTTTCGATGCGCTCCATCGTGGGCCAGAGCATCTCCTTGATCCGGGTGAAGCCTTCCTCGCCCCGCTGCTGCGAGATCTGGAAGATCTTGGATTCGGCGGTGTCGAGCAGCTCGGTGGCGGTCGAGTGCCCCTCGTAGGCCTCGGTGATGAGGGCGGTGGAGGTCTCGATCAGGCGGCGGAGGATGGCCTTGTCGCGGACGATCCGGGCGTGGAACTCGAGGTTGGCCGCGGTGGGCACCGCGTCCACCAGCTCGGCCAGGTACTCCAGGCCCCCGGCGGCGTCGAGCTCGCCCCGGCGGAGCAGCTCGTCACGCAGGGTGATGTGGTCGATGACGCTCCGCCGCTCGACCAATGCGAGCATGGCGCGGAAGAGCCGCCGGTGGCCCTCCCGGTAGAACATCGCGTCGTCCACCAGCTCGGCGGCACGGAGGGCGGCGTCCTGGTCCAGCAGCATGGCGCCGAGGACGGCCTGCTCCGCCTCCGGATTCCACGGCGCCGAGCGGCCGACGTACGGGTCAGCGGTCGAGTAGCTGTCGGGCGATACGGACGTCATCCCAGGTCGGCTTCTTCCAGTTCGGGTTGCGCAGCAGAGCCGCGGGATGGTACGTCACGACCAGCGGGATGCCGTTGTACGTGTGCACCTTGCCGCGGAGCTCCCCCAGGCTCTTCCGGGCGCCGAGCAGCGCCTCGCCCGCGGTGCCGCCGAGCGCGAGGATGACCCGCGGCCGGATGAGATCGAGCTGGCGATGGAGGTACGGAAGGCAGGCCGCCATCTCATCGGGCAGAGGCTTTCGATTCTGGGGGGGACGGCACTTCACGATATTGGTGATGTATACCGAAGATCGAGGAACATCAATAGCCTCGAGGATGCTGTCCAGCAGCGTGCCCGCCTGCCCGACGAAGGGACGGCCGGTTGCGTCCTCCGTCGCGCCCGGTCCCTCGCCGACCAGCACCAGGCGCGCCTTCGGATTGCCCTCGCCCGGCACCGCATTGGTCCGGTTGGGGCACAGCGCGCAGCAGTAGGTGGTGCGGATCCGCTCGGCCACCTGCTCGAGCGAATCGAGGTTGTGCAGGTCGTTGCCCAGGAGCACGGCCTCGGGCGAGGTAATCACGAGGCCCGGACCGGGAATCGGCGGCGCGCCGACCATCCAGCGGGGGCCGCCGGCCGCGGTGAGACGGCCACGGGGTGGATTCGGAGGGGGCGAAGTCGCTGCATCCGCCGCCGCCGGCCCCGAGGGCTCGCGCCGTTCAGCGCGACGCTCCTCCGGAGGCCGCGCCGGGATTGCCGACTCGAGCGCTCGCTTCCCCGACAGGATCACTTCCGGCCCGCCGAGCTCGGCCTGCTGCGCCAGATACCGCCGGGTCAGCTCATCCAAGGTGCCGCTCCACCGTGTCCAGGATCGCCTCCGCCACCTCGCGCTTGGACTGGAGCGGGAGAATCTGGGGCGACCCGTCCCGGCCCATGAGCGCCACCCGGTTGGTCTCGTGCTCGAAGCCCGCCCCCGGCTCGAGCGCGTCGTTCACCACGATCAGGTCGAGGTCCTTCCGCTCCAGCTTGGCCCGGCCCTTGGCCAGCGCGTCCCCGGTCTCCAGCGCGAAGCCGACGATCACGCTGCCGGGCTTGCGCGCCGCGCGGGTGGCGTGAAGGATGTCGCCGGTCGGCTCCATCGGAATCGCCAGGGCGCCGTCGGTGCGCGAGCGCTTGCGGTCGCTGGGGTCGCTGGGCCGGAAGTCCGCCGGCGCGGCCGCCATGACCAGCACGTCGGCCGAGGGCAGCTCGGCCCGCACCGCCGCCTCCAGGTCGGCGGTGCTTTCCACCCGTCGCAGGGTGACCCCGATCGGGGCGGGCAGTGCCACCGGGCCGGAGATGAGCACCACCTCCGCGCCCCGCTCCCAGGCCGCCTCCGCGATGCGATACCCCATCTTCCCGCTCGAGCGGTTGGTCACCACCCGCACCGGGTCGATCGATTCCCGGGTCGGACCCGCCGTCACCACCACCCGCCGGCCGCGCAGCGGCCCGACGCCGCGGAGCACGCGCGCGGCGTGGCCCAGGATGGTCTCGGGCTCGCTCATTCGGCCGGGACGCTCAGACGGGCCCTCCGCCAGCGCGCCGACCTCGGGACCCACCAGCGTCACACCGCGGCTCTGGAGCCGCTCCAGGTTGGCCTGGGTCTCCGGGCGCGCGTACATCTCGTCGTTCATCGCCGGCGCGAGCACGATCGGCGCGGTAGCGGCGAGGAGCAGTGTGGTGAGAAAATCGTCGGCCAGACCCTGGGCGACCCGCGCGATCAGGTGCGCCGTCGCCGGGGCGACGAGGATGAGGTCGGCCTGCTGACCCAGCCGGACATGCGCGAGCGCCCCGCCCGGCTCCCAGAGGGAGGAGAGGACGGGGCGCCCGGTGAGCGCCTCGAAGGTGAGCGGCCGCACGAACTCCGCGGCGCCGTGGGTCAGCGCGACATCGACCCGGGCCCCGGCCTCGGTCAGGCGCCGGGCGAGGATGCAGCTCTTATAGCAGGCGATCCCGCCCGACACGCCGAGGACGACGTGACGATCGCGAAAAGCCTTCACGCGCTGCCGGCTCGCGCGCCACGCGAGCGGAATCCGCCGAACCTGGTAGGCATGAACGATCCTGGGAGCTGAAGCGTCGGCGTGTCCGCAGCGCGGGCCGCTGTGCCGACGGCGTAAGGTCGCCCGCGCCCAATCTCGGCGCAACCCGCCGAGCAATGGACCCGCGCGTCCGGTTGACAGCGCCGGCACCTCCTTGCTATCCTGCGCCCGTCGTGAGCCCAGACAACGAGATGGCGCCAGGCGGCGACCATTCCATCGCGACCTGCGGCATCCCCCGAGCCCAGCAAACCTCCACACAGCCATAACTCCAGGCGTCCTCGTTCCGGCCTTGTAGCCGGAACCGGTCGACCCACACCCGCCTGCTCTGGTGTGTCCGCCGTTGGCGCGCACGCGAGCGTGGCCGCAGGTGCGACCGGTGTGCTCATCACCGCAGTGAAGGGACCAATCAACCCATGCAGCAGCGTGTTCTTGCCCGCAGCATCATCTTGGCCGGCCTCCTTGCCGTCGTCGGATGCGACGACCCCGTCCAGCCGGACGTTCCCTCGCGCAGCCTGGCAACGGCGGGCGTGCAGGCGTCGGCTGCCGACAAGTTCGTCAACTCCATGGCGGTCGGCACCAAGATCGGCTATAGCACGGGCATCTACTACACGGCGTGGAGCTCGATCATCCGGCCCCGACTGCTCGAGCTCGGCATTCGCCACATCCGGGAGCGCATGTACAAGAGCAGCACCGCCCAGGCCCGCATCAAGGATCTCACCGCCAACGGCGGGATTACCCTGATGGGCGGGTGCTGGCCCGAGGACGGCGGCTCGCTGACCAACGCCTCCAACTGCATCACCCTGGCCAACGCCTATGGTCCCCAGACGATCGAGGCCTTCGACGGATGGAATGAGGTGGACAACACCGGCAGCGGGTGGGCGACAAAATGGGTCACCTGGCAGACCGCGATGTATCGCGCGGTCAAGGGCAACGCGACCTGGGCCAGCCGGCCGGTACTGGGCAGCTCTTTCGCCCATCCCAACAGTACCGACGACATCGGCAACCGGAGCACGATCCTCGACAACGGGAACCAGCACAGCTACCCCGGCGGCGACAAGGTGCCGAGCGGCAGTGTGGAGGCGTGGACGACGCAGTGGAACAAGATCGACGGCGGGAAGCCGGACTACGTGACGGAGGCGGGCTACCACACTTGCCCTACCTGCACCAACGGGATCGGGGTCTCACTCAAGGCGCAAGGCAAATACGCGGGACGCCTCTGGTTCGAGTATTTCAACCGAGGCATCGTACGGACCACCTGGTACGAGCTGATCGACCAGGGCACGAGCACCACGACCCGGGAAAC
>DASSML010000191.1:0-6025 GCA_035688895.1 Gemmatimonadales bacterium | reverse complement strand
CCGGCATCCCAGCTGGCATCAACCGGAGGTCTACGAGACGCTGGGCCGGCACGCCGTCGCCCTCTGCATTCCGATCGGCGGGCGGGTCTTTCCCGATCTCGTGGTCACCGCGCCCTTCGTCTACCTGCGCTTTCACGCCGGCCGAAGGCCGGGCGGTGGGTTCGAGCCCGAGGCGCTCCGGGAATGGGCCGGGCGGCTCCGCGGCGTGCTCCGCTCCGGACTGGACGCGTACGCCTATTTCAACAACGACCGGGACGGCCACGCGGTGCGTGACGCCCGATCGCTGACCCTGCTGCTGCAGCGGGACCGTCCCCCGTAAGTTCGACGCCCACCACGCGAGGAGCTCGCGGGTGGGCGCCAAGGGTGCGGTTTGCGCGACGGCTAGCGGTTCCCGCCGGCCGCGGCCTGCGCCTGGTACAGATCCAGCCGGCGCTTGCTGATGTCCACCTGCTTGTCGGCGGCGTCCTTCCCCTTGTCGGCCGCGGTGCGCCGAGCCTCGAGCAGCTTGCGCTCCAGCTCGTGCACTACGTTGTCCGAGCGCAGGGCGGCCGCCGGATCCGTGAGGGAGGACCGTTCACCCCGACGGCGGCCCAGCTCAAGCTCGAGCTCGAGCGCGCTTGCGGTCGCATCGGCACGGGCGATCTCGGCCTTGGCCGACTCCTTTTCGGCCCGATGCAGCTCCACCCGCTTCTCCAGAAACTGCTTGAAGCGCTCGGCGTCCTTCTTTTCCGCCTCGAGGGATGTCTTCTCGACCTCCTGCTTGCTCTTTTCGGCCAGCTTCTTCCGAGCGTCGATCGAGGACACTTCCTGCTTCTTCACGTCCACCATTGCCTTCACCTCGGCCTCCTGCTGCTGCCGGGCGGCGAGGTCGGCCTCGGCGTCTTTCTTGTCCAGCTTGGCCTCATCCAGCTCGCGCTGGATCCGCTCCATGCTGCGAGACGGGACGAGCTCCAGGACCCCCATTGCCTTGAGCTGGTCGGCATGGCTGGCCAGCGTCGTTGCCGCGGCCGCGGCCGACGGCTGCGCTGGGGCAGCTGCTGGAGCGGCGGCCGGGGCGGCCGCTGCCGGGGCCGGGGCGGCGGCCGGGGCCGGCGCCGGGGCGGCGGCGGGTGCCGGGGCCGTCGCGGCCCCAGGGGCATATCCTTGCGCAGACGAGTCCTGCCCCTGGGCCACGCCTGTCGTCGCGCCCGCGAGCAGGGTGCCTACCGTCAGAACCACGATCGGACGGAGTCTCACGACACCATACCTCCTGTAAAGAGTGCAGCGGCCTGATTGGCCGCGTTGGACTGCCATATTACCGCGAAATTCGCGGGTCCGTAACACCCCGCCGGGCCTCACTCCACCCAGCGGGTCAGCTCGGCCGCCGGACGCCGGCGCCGAGGAGGCTCCGGCTCGGCCGGATACCCGATGGAGACCACTCCGGCGATCCGGAACCCCTCCTGGAGGCCAACCAGCTCCGCCAGGGCGGGCTCACGCATGACCCCCCCGGTCCGCAGATAGGTCCCCAGGCCGAGGGCCTCGGCCGCGATCATCAGATTCTCGATCGCCATCATGGCGGCGGCAAAGTCTTCCTCACGGATGGTCTCGTCGCCCCCCACCGCCGTCATCACCACGACGAACGCCGGGGTCTCCAGCGCCTCCCGACGGGCCTTCTCGCCGGCGGCCGCTGCTTCGGGCACGGCGGGGTCGGCCCAGCGCTTCAGCCGGTAACCGGCTCGGATGTCGGCCAGGCGCCCCCGCGCCTCGCCGGTCACGACCGCGAACCGCCAGGGTTCGGTCAGCTTGTGGTTGGGGGCCCGGACCGCGCACTCGAGCAGGCGCTCGAGGGTCTCCCGCGGCACGGGATCGGGACGAAAGCGGCGGACCGAGGTCCGCCGCTGGATGGCATCGATTGCGTCCATAGCCGTCAATCTAGCGACGGCGGACCCTCAGGGGGTCGGCGCGGCCGGCTGCAGCACGGAGAAGTTCGCGCCCTGCGGGTCCCGCAACACCGCGAAGCGGCCCACGCCCGGGATGTCCGTCGGGGGGGACAGCACCGATCCCCCGAGCTTCGTCGCGGTGGCGGCGCAGGCGTCGCAGTCTTCCACGGCGAAATAGATGCTCCAGTGCGGCGGCATGTCGCCCCATTCGGCCTGAATCGGCATCGCTCCGCCCGCCGGCTGGTCGCCCCGCTTGAACACGGTGTACTCGAACCCCGGCATCGGCATCGACTCATAGGCCCAGCCGAACAGGTCGCCGTAGAATCGGGCCGCCCGGGCCGGGTCCCGGGTGTAGAGCTCGTTCCAGCAGAGCGCGCCCGCCTCGCCCAGGAGCCCGGCGCCGGGATACTTCCGCGGCTCCCACACGGCCAGCACGCCTCCCGTCGGATCCTGGATGACGGCCATCCGGCCCGCCTCCATCACGTCGAACGCCGGCGCGAGCACGGTGGCGCCCAGCTCGGCCGCCCGGGCGGCGGCCTGATCGGCACTCTCCACCGAGACGTAGGAGAGCCAGTGCGGTGGAATCCCGGCGGCCTTCTGGTCGGCCATCTGGTTGTACAGGGCGGCGACCGACTTCCCGCCGACATCGAAGATGGTGTAGTACTCGCCGTCGCTGATCGGCCGGTCCTCGAAGCTCCAGCCGAAGAGCCCGGTGTAGAACCGCTTGGCGGCGGCCGGATCGGGGGTGCCGAGATCGGCCCAGCTGAAGGTCCCCGGGGCATGGGTGGCGGTCGTGGTCATGAATCCTCCAGAAGTGCGGTGAACGGATAGCGCATTGGAAGGTGTCCCGGGCACGACGACGGACGCACCGTTCGGTTTCATTCGGGCGAGTACCAGCAGGGCCACGAGATCGTAACCGGCATGCGCGACGACGGGCACCAGCAGATTGCCAGAGAGGACGACCAAGGCGCCGAAGTACGCACCGGCCAGGGCCGCCAGCACGCTGTAGGCGAGGGAGACGGGATGGAGCAGCCCGAAGACGAGGCCGGTGAGCGCAACCGCCGGCCAGGGCGAGAGCCATCCCGCGAGCCAGGGCTGCGCGACCCCGCGGAAGAGCGCCTCCTCGCCCAGCCCGGCGAGTGCCGCCAGGAGGGCCAGCCCCAGCGGCCCGATGCCGCGGAAGAGGGGGGCCACCTCGGCGTCGATACGCTTGATCAGGCGGACGATCGGCGGCCAGCGGGTCCTGAGGCACCAGAGCAGCCCGCCGACCAGCGGCAGCGTGGCCAGGATGCCGGCTGCCAGGCCGGGCCAATCGAATCGCAGTTGGGCAAGGGGGGAGATTCCGATGAGCCACCCGGCGGCGAAGGCGAGGACCAGCAGCCCCGCCTCCACCGTCGAGCCCAACAGGACAATGCGTCCCGGGGAACGCGCTACTTCGCCCGCTCCAGGTACACGCCCTCCCGGGGATTCACCCGGACCCGCTCGCCCTCGCCGATGAACTCGGGGACCTGAATCGTCACTCCGTTGCTCAGCTTGGCGGGCTTGGTGCTGGCAGTCTTGGTGGCGGTCTTCATGATCGGGGCGGTCTCGACCACCTCGAGCTCCGCCACGGCGGGAAGCTGGATCGCGATCGGCCGTCCGCCCAGCCATTCGACCTGGAAGGTGAGTCCCGGCTCCATCCACTGGCCCTGGTCGCCGATGGTCTCATCGTCCAGCGTGTACTGGTCATAGGTCCCCGCATCCATCACGTGCACCCCGTTGGCGTCCCGGTAGAGCACCTGCAGCTCCTTGGTGTCGAGCCGGGCGTCCTCCACGAACTCAGTGGCGCTGAGCCGGGTGTCGAAGGTGTTGCCGCTGTTCAGGTTCCGAAAACGGACCTGGACGAATGCCCGCAGGTTGCCCGGGGTCCGGTGCTGGAAGTCCATGACCCGGCACGGCTGTCCTTCCACCATGATCACGTGGCCGCGGCGGATGTCGCTTGCCTTCATCGCGTTGAAGCTCCCTCTCTGGCGTTCGGCCGCGGGCGGGACGCCCGCGGGAGGCTGGAAAATACATCCCCGACGCCCAACCTCCAGTCGGGTGACCACTCTCACATCCGGTCTGCCCCGACGGTGGCTACCTTCGCCCCACCCAGGAGGCCCGAATGGTCGAATGGCGATGGGTGACTTGAGCGCCCCGCCCGAGCGGATTCACCTGCCCACCGACGGCGACGCCCGGCTTCGCGGCTGGCGCGCCAACGTCGGCGCGCCGATCGCGCTCGATCTGGCCCCCGAATGGTCAGGCGCCACGAGCGCGCTGCTGGTGCTGAGCTGGAACGTGTGGATCGGCCGCGGCCGGCTGCTGGAGGTGGTCGAGGGATTGCGGGCGGGCGCCTGGGCCCTGGCGCGCGACGAGGCGCTGCCGCTGGTCGTGCTGCTGCAGGAGGCCTATCGCAGCGACGCGACGGTGCCCGAGCGCAGCAACGGTTTTCAGCCTAGGGAGATCATGAGCCGCACCCGCCCCCGCGCGGACGTCGCCGACCTCGCGACCCGCCTGGGCTGGAACCTCCGCTACGTCCCCTCGATGCGGAACGCGGGCGAGCGCAGCGACCGGGGCAACGCGATCCTCTCGCCGCTCCCGCTCGAGGATACCACCGCGATCGAGCTGCCGATGGTGCTCCAGCGCCGGGTGGCGCTCGCGGTGACGGTGCGCCTGGGCGGGCGCCGGCTCCGCGTGGTGAGCGGGCATCTCGATCCCCGCGGCCCACCGGGCTACAAGTGGCTCGGTGCGGCGGGCCGGGCGGCGCAGACGGCGCACCTGCTCGCCGCACTCGAGGGGGACGACCCGCTCATCCTGGGCGCCGACCTCAACCTGGGCCGAGGCCGGGCCGAGCGAAGCTGGCGGCTGCTGACCGAGGCGGGCCTCCGCTTCGGTATGCCGCCCGGCTTCCCCCGCTGGCGTCACACCTACCACGCCCTGCCCCGGCTGGTGCTGGACTACATCCTCCTTCGCGACCGGGCGGGCGCGGTGCGCCGCGCGCAGATCGAAAGGCTGGACCAGGATCCATCCGACCGGGGACCCTTGGTCTTCGGATCGGATCACCATCCGCTGCTGGGACGCATCGACCTCAACCCGGAGTGACGCCGTGGGCGCCGTGCTCGGCTGCGATCTGTCCTGGTGGGTCCTGGCCCTCGTCCTGGTGGGCGCGGTGTCGTTCATCGCGGTCATCGGCGCGCTCTTCCTCCCCGACTGGCCGGAGCCGCCCTACACGCTCGGGCTCGACGAGCCGCCCGGCTCGGACACCTTCGTCGAAGGCGTGGCGGGCATGCTCAACGTGCCGCTCCTGCGCGGCGGCACGGTGACCATGCTGCAGAACGGGGACCAGTTCTACCCGGCCATGCTCGAGGCCCTCAGGAATGCCCGGGACACCATCAACTTCGAGGTCTACATCTACGAGCCGGACGAGATCGGCCGGCAGTTCATGGATGTGCTGATGGAGCGGGCGCGGGCCGGGGTGGAAGTGCGCATGCTGCTCGACGGGTTCGGTTCCTGGCGGCTCAAGCGCCGCCACCGGCAGGAGCTCGAGGCCGCCGGCGTGAAGCTCCAGCGGTTCCGTCCGCTCGCGCTGCGCAATTTGGTGCGGATCTACCGACGCACCCACCGCCGGGCCATCGTGATCGACGGCCGGATCGGTTTCACCGGCGGTGCGGCGATCTCGAAGAAGTGGGTGGGGGATACCCGCACTCCGCACGAGTGGCGCGACAGCATGGTCAGAGTGACCGGGCCGATGGTCAACGGCGTGCAGTCCGCCTTCGCCACCAACTGGATCTACTGCTGCGGCGAGGCGATCGCCGGGCCCCGGTTCTACCCCGTCCACGACCGCGGCGAAGGCCCCTGTGCGGTGAGTGTGGTGAGCTCCCCCTCCGACGCGATGCAGCCGATCCGGCTGCTCTTCTGGCTCAGCTTCACCAACGCGCGCGAGCGGCTGTGGATTTCCAACTCTTACTTCATCCCTGACCCGCATCTGCGCGACGCCGTGAAGGAGCGGGCGCGCGCCGGCGTGGACGTCCGCATCGTGGTGCCGGGCAATCACACCGACGCCATTCCGGTGCAGCTCGCGGGGCGGA
>DASSML010000190.1:0-14711 GCA_035688895.1 Gemmatimonadales bacterium | reverse complement strand
CGGGAGGATCCACTCGGCCGCGGCGAATTCGGGGGTCCAGATCGCGTCGAGCTGGAGGATGTCGGGATCGCTGGCTCGGGCGTTGAGCCATTGCACGTAGAGCTGGTGGCGCTGGTCGGCGGCGTCGGGCGTCCGGCGCTGCTCGACCCGGATGTCCGGGTGCTCCCGCATGAACCGCGCGAGCTGGCGCTGGAGAACTTCCCCCTCGGCGCCGAGCACGCTGCCCGGAAAGGTGACGACCGCCGGGCCGGCGGGTGCCGGACGGGAGCACCCGACGGCGAGGAGGGCGGCCACCGTCATCAGGCGGACGGTGGCCGGGAGATTTCGACTGGGTGGAATCGCAGCGTAAGGCAGAAGCGTGTCGAACGAGTTCGGGTGGCGCGGATGCACGGAGGGGCCGATACGCCGGTCCGGTCTCCACTATATATGCGTCCGCGCCTCGCCGCACCCTCCTACTCGCCCGGACCGATCGGGTCGGTGGTCGGGAGATTCGGGACGATCGTCGTCGCGTCGCCCTCGGTCTGGGGGAACGGGTTGATGCAGGTCGGGTGCTCGAACCCGTCGATGGTGCCGTCGGTGTAGATGAGGTTGTCGTCGGCGCCGCCGTCGGCCACACCGGCCGGCACGTTGTCGAGATTGAGCGCGTGCCGCAGTCGCCAGGCGATGACGTGGTCGGTGCAGGAGGTATCGCCGCTCACACCCAGCGCGCCCACCAGATTGCCGTCGGCGGTGTAGAGCGCGAGCCCGCCCCCGAACACGTTGACGCCGCCGATGCGCTTGCCCACCATCGGATCCTTGTCGGTGCCGTAATCCTGCGGCTTCCCGCCGTAGGCCACAGCTGGATCGACCGGGTTGCTCTCCTGCAGGCCGAACAGGCTGCCGCCCGGCTGCACCGCGGCGAACAGATTGGCGGTGCTGAGCGCGAAGCCCTCGAGACTGAAGGAATTCGCGGTGTTCGCCTTCTGCGCCGAGATGACCCGGCTCCCCGGCCACTGGTCGGCACGGTTGGTGCCACTGAACACGACCTCCTGAACCACGCCGTCCCGATCCACGAAGCTGGCCCACATGTCGAAGCCGAGCCCGCCGTTCTGCTCCTCCAGCACCGCCTGCAGCGCCGCACGCAGTGCATCGTGAGAGGGAAGGAAATCGGGCTTGGTGCTGGGTGAGAGAGTGGGCTCGGTGGCGTTGTCACTGCAAGCGGCGAGAGCGAGAACACACAGCATGGCGGGTAGGGACGTACGGACTCGCATGGCAGAGCTCCTTTCCTGCTAGGTGAGACACGACTGCGTTGGGAGCGCTGAGAGGAACCGCTATAGTACCGTCCAGGCACGCCGCGGCAAGTGCCCACTCAGCGTGACGTACGCCACCGCTCTCCGGTCGACGGCGCGGGAGCCTGTATACATGGATCGCGTCTTCCTGCTGTCCCCCGCTCACGCGGGAGGGAAGCGGGCCGAGCTGCTGCTGCGTGACGGGGCGGCGTTCCCGCTGGCCGCTCGGCTCCGGGGAGCGGAAGGCATCGCGCTGGGCGAGGCATTCAGCTTCATGAGCGGCCTCTATTTCCGCGGCAAGTTGGCCTACGCGCGGCAGTTCGGCCGCCCGCCCGAGGGACTGGCGGGAGCGTTGGTGATCACCGCCAACCGGGGCCTCCTGCCGGCCGACACTCCGGTCCGTCCCGACGATCTCCGCGCGCTCGGGCTGGTGGACATCCGGTCCACCGATCCGCGTTACCGTGCGCCGCTCCTCGCCGACCTCGACCGTCTGCGCTCCATGCCGGATCTCGACCCGGTGCTGCTGGGGAGCGTGGCGACCGGCAAGTACGTGGACGTGCTGCTCGAGGCCTTGGGCGACCGGCTCCGATTTCCGCCGGCGTTCGTGGGCCGCGGTGACATGAGCCGGGGCGGGCTGTTGCTTCGCGCGGCGCGCAGCGGAGTGGAGCTGGATTACATCGCGGTGCATGGCGCAGACCGGCGCGGGCCGAGGCCGCCTCGGCTGGAGCCCGTCGCAGTGACCCCCGTC
Organism: Gemmatimonadales bacterium; assembly: GCA_035688895.1. Taxonomy (GTDB): domain Bacteria; phylum Gemmatimonadota; class Gemmatimonadetes; order Gemmatimonadales; family GWC2-71-9; genus CAVVWJ01. The sequence continues at coordinate 12,695 of DASSML010000190.1, read as the reverse complement.
GGGCGGCCGGACAAGGCCCGCCGCAGTGCCGGATGAGACAATCGCGGTGATGGGTGTCACCTATCGAATCGCGACCCCGCTATATGCTGTCCTGGGCCGCACGGACGCGGCGTGTATTGACAGCTATGGAGGGTGGTATGGCAAGCAATCGGACCTGGAACGACGAAGACAAGTTCTGGCGCAGCAGCTTCTCGTCCCGGCCCTACGCTTCGGGCGGGACCTACGAAGAATTCCAGCCCGGGTATCGCTACGGCTTCGAGTCGGGGGCCCACCACATGGGCCGCAGCTGGAACGACGTCGAGCCCGACCTCAGGGCGGGGTACGACAAATATCAGTTCCGGGGCAATTCGGCGTGGGACCACATCAAGGACGCGGTCCGCGACGCCTGGCACCGGGTAACGGGTCAGAAGGACCTGGATGCCGACCGGATGAGTGAGTCGAACGTGAGCAACATCAGTCGCGGGAAGACGCTGTAGCAGGCGCAGTTCGCGGCAGGCAGGTGGGCGCAAGGAATTGAGAGGTACGATCGCCGGCGGGCTGGCGACTCGGACAGCTCGGTTCCTTGCGTCCTGCTTTTACCGAATCACTCCCAGGACCCGCTCTCCCCCCGCCTCCCGGAATACCGCCGCCGAGGCGGCGCTCTCCTCCTCGGCACGGTGCAGAAGGCGGACGAAAGTCGGATCCCCGCGGAGACTGTCGAGCCAAGGATCCTGCAGGAGAACCTGGGGACAGGTGAACCCGCCGGTGACGACCCTCTCGAGCATGTCGAGCGCCTCCGGGCGGGCACCGACGAACGCGAGCTCGCGAGCGATCAGGCACAGTCCTTCCGGATCGTGGAATCCGGTCCCCAGCAGTTCGCGGGACGCCAGGATGCACTCCTCGCGCTTGCCCTGCATCGCGGCCCGAAGCGTGGTGAGGAAGGTCCACTCGCCGCCGGTGGGGAGCTGCTCTTCCAGTCGGATCACCCCCTCCAACGCCTCGTCGTGGCGCCCCAGCATCCAGAGGCTCATGTTGCGCAGCACCTGGAGGTCTTCCAAGTCGGTAAACAGGGCCTGCTCGTAGCGGCCCAGCATCCAGTAGGTGTAGTGCACGCTGGTGCGGATGCCGGGGTCGATTCGCCGGGCGCGCCGGTCGGCCTCGAGGGACGCGTCGAGCAAGCCGCAGAAGCGGCAGGCGACCACGAGGCCGGCGTACAGCTCGGGATCGGCGGCGCCGTGTCGGGTGAGCCCCAGCAGTCGGCGCATCGCGCTCCGCGCCCCGGCGAACTCTTCGATCTCGAAGAAGGTGTAGAGGTTGTGCGCCAGCGGCAGGTCGGGGTTGAGCTCCAGCGCCCGGCGGAAGGCCGCCTCGGCCGCCGCGATGTTCTCCTTGGGATCGCCGGTCAGGTACTTGGCCATCACCCGGTAGACCCGGCCGAGCCGGGCCCAGGCCGGGGCGTACTTGGGGTCGAGCTCGACGCAGCGCCGGTACAGGTCGCGCGCGGCGATGAGCCGGCTCGGGTTGGTGGACTCGCCGAGGGTGTTGGCCCGGAGGTAGTGCTCATACGCCTCGGCGCTGGCCGGGACGTCGTGCCGGAGCGCCGCGCGATCGCGGGCGCTGAGCGGGATGGCGAGGGCGTCAACGATCTCGCTGGTCAGGTCGTCCTGGAGCTTGAAGATGTCGGTCAGCGCCACCTGGGCGACCCGGGAGATCACCACCGTCCCACCCGGGGTCTCGACCAGCTGAATCGAGACCCGCACCTGGTCGCCCGCCCGGAGCAGCGTCCCCATCAGCGCCACGTCCACACCGGCCTCAGCGGCGAGCGCCTTGAGATCGGGGGTCCCCTCCGCGAACCGGGCCGCGACAGCGGTGCTCCGCACCGTGAGTGTCTCCAGCGCGCTGAGCGAGCTGGAGATCGCCTCGGGAAGGCCTGAGGCAAGGAAGTCGATCTCGGGGTCGGGCCGGAGCACCTTGAACGGCAAGACAATGAGTCGGGTGACGGTGCGCACCTGGCGGGTCGGTCCGGTGTCGACCAGGGCCAGTGCGTCGCGGACCGCCTGGGCCATGGCCCCGACGTCCTGCCAGCGATCCGCGGGGTGCTTGACCAGGGCACGCTGGATCACGCGGTCCGCCGCGATCACATCCGCCTCGCCGACAAGCGGAGGAGGTTGCTCGCTGAGTACCGCGTTGTAGACCGCGGGGAGGGTGCTCCCGGAGAACGCCGGACGCCCGGTCAGCATCTCGAACAGAATGGCGCCCAGGCAGAAGATGTCGGTCGGTGGGCCGATGGGATCGTCCGAGAGCATCTCGGGCGCCATATAGCGAGGCGTGCCGAGGATGGTGCCGCTGCGGGTGACCTCGAGATCGCCCGCCGACAGCGCGGGCGGACGAGCCAGGCCGAAGTCGAGCAGCTTCACCCCGTGGGGGGTGAGGAAGACGTTCGAGGGTTTGAGATCGCGGTGCACTATGCCGCGCGCGTGCATCGCCTCCAGCGCCGCCAGGATTCCCAGACTGATCTGAAGCGCCTCGTTGACGGCGATCGGCCCTCGCGCCACCCGGGCGCCGAGGGTCTCGCCATCGAGCAGCTCCATGACGACGAAGAGCTCCTCGCCCTCCTGGCCCAGCTCGTAGACCTGACAGATGTTCGGATGACTGATGCCGGCGGCGGTCCGGGCCTCGCGGACGAGGCGATCGCGGAGGGTCGCGTCCCCGCTGAACGTCCGAACCCGTTTGATCGCGACCAGGCGGCCCAGGCGCTCGTCCCGAGCCTCGTAGACTACCCCCATGCCACCCTCGCCCAGCTTCCGGGTGAGGACGTAATGGCGAATGGTCTCGAGCTTGGGTGCGGGGGGGGCGGCGGGCTCGGAGGCCCGCTTGAGCCAGCCGAACATGGGATAAAGGTAGGAGGCTAGGAGGGTTGGTGGCTAGGAGCGAGGGCCCAGGGGCGCAGCGAGGATGAATCGGAGGACGGGGCCGGGGGCGCCGGGGAATGAGCCGATTCCGGGACGGGCGGCGTATACCAGAATGAAGGGCCCGGTGGTCGGGCCCGGAGTCCTGGCCTGGAAAGGAGGTCGCCGATGCATGCACCCGTCTTTGGGCTCAGCACCACGCCCGTGGCGGAGATCAAGTCCGAGCTGCGGCTGCAGCTCGAGCGCGATCTGCTGGCGCTGGTCTACCGGTCGCCCCGCTGACGCGCGACGGGCGCGACCGGGCCCACGCGCTCAGCGCGGCGTCCAGTTCGGCGCCGCGCTGAACAAGCCGTCCACGACGCCGATCCGGTAGGCGATGAACAGGCCGAACGCCACGCTGACTAGCCCCGCCGCCACCCGCAGTCCGCGCTGCATCGTGGCCACCCGGGCGCCCGCCCGGGCGAAGGGCCACGCCAGGGCCGCGGTGACGAGCATCATTCCGGCAACGGTGCCGACGCCGAAGACCAGCAGGTACAGCATCGCCCACCAGGGGTCGCGGATGGTCGCCAGCACCAGCAGCGCGACGGCTGCCGACCCCGCGAGCCCATGCACCACTCCTACGACCAGCGGCCGAACCAGACGATAGGTCCCGAGGCCGCCGAGGCAACGGTCGAGGCGGGCCAGCGGAGTCTGGTCCGCCCCATGCGGATGCGACTCGGGATGATGCCCGTGCGCGTGGGTGTGGACGTAGTCGCCGTGGGGATGGGCGTGCACGTGGACCGGCTCGTGGTCGTGCCCACCCTTGGCTTCCGTCGGCCGCACGTTGGGCGCCCGGTCCGACAACGTGGCGAAGCCAAGCACGACCAGCATGACCCCTACCGCCAGCTCGAGCGCGAGGCCGACCCGGGCCGGTATGACCCAGCCGAGCAGGACGATACCGGCGCCGACCACGAGAATCGTGAGGGTGTGGCCCATGCCCCACACAGCGCCGATCAAGGCGCCGCCGGTCCGGCTCCGATGCCGGGTGACGATCGTGCTGACGGCGATGACGTGGTCGGGGTCGGTCGCGTGCCGCATGCCGAGAAAGAATCCGAGCAGCGCGATGGCGAGAGAGTCGTGCACGGGGGGAAGATGGTCGCCAGGTGCCTCGGCGGCTAGGTGGCTACGACGCCCAGCCTCGATGCAGCGGATCACAGACCTACCGGCAAATCAGTCCATCAGGATGGTCGAAAAGGATCGGAGTCGAGACATGAGACCTCACGTCGTATGTCCGGGCACCGAGGTAACAAATCAGTCACGACGGTTGCAGGTGGATTGCCGCCCCGGCGGCCGACACACACCTTAGCCCTCGGACCCTTCCCTACGGTCTCACGCCGGACCGGCCTGGCACGCCTTCCGGTTGTCGGCGTCGAACGGAGATCTCATGAGTGACGATCAACCGATTCAACTCCCGCTCACACCAGAGCAACAGGAGCTGATCCATCGGCTCACCGGCGAGCACGCCAACGTGCTCGAGCTGGCCCTTGGCCAGGGCGACGGCAGCTCCGGTACCGGGCACGGCATCAACTTCAACTGGCGGATCTCGGTGGATTCGGGCATCCCCAGACAGCAGTGGACCTTCGGCCTCCCCAAGCGTCCCGCCCCGGATCCGGGCAGCGCGACCTGACCGTCCCACCACCTCCTCCTTCCCTTTCGCTGCCCGGAACGCGCCGGCCCTCGCGGCCGGCCTTCTTTCTTCCTTGACCCTCCTTGGGGGCCGGCCGTGACCGCGGCAGCCGCGGGTGAGACGGGCCCGCTTAACGGGCGGGACTGCCCCGCGTCCACCATCCTCAGGCGCACCCCGCCGGCTCGTCCGGCGCGGACGGAGCGCCCGTAACCGCCACAGTCCCATAGCAGAGGATGGTATGCACCGACCGCTGTCCCTCGCCCTCGCGCTCGTCACCGCCGGCCTGCTTGGCACCGCCAGCCAGGCCTCGGCCCAGCAGAAGACCACCACCACCCCGACGGCCACCGCCAGCAAGCCCGATTCGGCCATGTGGCACATGAACCCGGCCGAGCGGCTGTTGAGCAAAAAGTCCGACCTCAAGCTCACCGACGACCAGGTGAAGAAGCTCGACAAGCTCCAGACCAAGTTCGCCGGCCAGACCCTGCCCGACACCGGCCAGGCCGCCTGGAAGGCCCGGAAGGAGCAGAGCAAGGAGGCCATGGCGGTGCTGACCAAGGAGCAGCAGGAGAAGGTGAAGAGCATGCATGCCGAGCATCACGCGGCCTACAAGCACCAGGGCCATCAGGGGAGCGCCGCGGCGGACACCGCCAAGTCCTAGCGACTCCCACAAACGAACGAGCCGGCCGCCTCAAGGGCGACCGGCTCGTCGTCGTTGGTCCGACCGAGGCTACTGGTCCCCGGCCTCGCCCTCCTCCACCTCGAGTCCGTCCAGCGCCGCTTTGAGGTCGCAGGCCAGCTGCCGTTCCCGCCGCAGCGAATTGATCAGCGCCTCGGCTTGCTTCATCTGGAGCGCCAGCGCCCCGGCCGACTCCATCGCGTGGTCCACGACGGTCTTCTGGGCCTGGAGCGTCTCCACGGTGCTGCGGATCCCCAGAGCCAGCGCCTCCGCCCGCGCCAGGCGCTGCTCCGCCCGGTCGAGCTGGCGCTTGCGGGCCTCGAAATCCTGCAGCGAGGACTCGGTGGCCGCGAACTGGGCCTGGGTCTCGATCAGGATCGCCCGGGTCTCCTCGATGCCGCGCCGCGCCGAGCCGATCGCCTGCACGTGGTCCACCGCGCTCTCGGCGAGCTCGAAGACGTGCTTGACCTGGGCCTCGAGCGCCTCGACCGCGGCCTGGCGGGCCAGGGTCTGGTCCAGCGCCTTGGCCGCCTCGCGCTGGGCCGACTCGTAGCGGTCGAGCAGCCCCTCGAAGGTGGTGAGCTGTCGCTCGACCTTCTTGAGCGCCTCGGCCCGGGTCTCCAGCTCGCCGGCCTTGCTGGTGAGCTGGTCGGCCCGCTGCTCCGCCTTGCCCAGGGATGCGCCGACCGCCGTGTTGACCTCCTCGAGCCGCTGCGCCGTCTCGGCCGCCTCCTGCCGCAGGGTGCTCGCCTTGGCGAGGTGCTCGGTGGCCTTGTCCAGCGCGCCCTGCCGCTGCTCCAGCTCCTGGCCCAGCATCCGGATCTGCTCCTGCAGCTCGTCGAGCTGCTGGGTCCGGCTCTCGAGCCCGCGCACCGAGTCATCGACCGTCGAGACGCGGCGGTCCATCGCGCCGACCGACTCGATGACCTGCTCCATGGTGCCCGCGACCCGCTCGGCCTCGTCGGCCCGGGCGGAGAGCTGCCCGAAGCGCTTCTCGGCGCCTTCCATCCGGCCGCGGAGGCCGTCGGTCCGCTCCGAGAGCTCGGCGCCCACGGCGGTCAGGTCACTCAGCTTGCGGGCGACCTCGAGCAGCGCGTCGCGCCGGGCGTCGATCTCGCCCATCGAAGCCTTGACCTGGTCCACTTCGCCCCGGATCCGCTCCACCGCCGGCTCCATGCCGCTCAGCTCCTGCACCTGCGCCTGCACCTTCTTGGTCCAGGCATCGGCGTTCTGGAGCCAGGCCTGCACGTCGCTATGCCCCTCGCGGAGCCGGCTCATCTCCTCGTAGGCCACCCGCATCTGCTCCAGCCCGTCGGCCATCATCTCCTTCACGCTCTTGAGCGAGGCCAGGTCTCGCACCGAGTCCTCGATCCCCGGACGCAGCTCCTCGATCCGGCGCACCCGGTCGCCGATCTCGCCGGCCGATGAGCTCATCCGCTCCACCTCGCCGCGCAGGGCGCTGATCCGCTGCTCCTCGACCAGGAGCCGGCCCAGCTCAGCGGAGAGCTCGCCGGCGCGCTCGCCGGCCGCCTTGACCTGGCTGGTGACCGCGGCGGTGCCCTGGCTCGCCGCGTCGAGCACGGCGAAGCGGGCCTCGCACTCCTTCACCGCGTTCCGCAGGTCGGCGACCCGCTCGCTCACCGCATGCAGGCCGCGGTGCTCCAGCTCGAAGCTCTCGCTGCTCTTCCGCATCTGCTCGCGAAGATCGTTGAGCGCGACCCGGGCGGACTGCTGACCCTCCTCGGTCTGGACGGCCATCTCCTGCAACTCCTCGTGCCGGGCGCTGACCTTGGTCTGAGCCGCCTGCACCTCGTTGATCTTGGCCTCGATCTGGCCGAAGCGGCGGATCTGCTCCTCCTGCCGCCGGAGCCAGGCATCGAGCTCGCGGTCGAGCCGGGTGAGCTGGGAGATCTGGGTCGCGGCCCGGTCCACCTGCTCCCGCTGCTGCTCCAGCGCGGCGCTCTTCTGCGCCACCTGGTCGGCCAGCGCCTTGAGCACGGCGAGCTTGTGCTGCACGTCGGGGACGGCCTTCACCGCCTGGTCCACCGGCTCCAGTACCCGCTCGACGATCTCCACCCGACGGACCACGTCATCCAACCGCCCGGTGGCGTCGCGAGCATCCTGGTCGAAGGCCTCGAGCCGGCTGGTGGCGTGGCGATGCGCGCTCAGCGCGTCGTCGGCCTGGGTGCGCATCCGGGTGACATGCTCGCCGAGCTCGTTGAGCTGCGCGCGAACCTGGTCGGCGTCGCCCCGGGCGGCGTTGAGCGGGCCCTCGAGGCTGAGGAACTTCTCGGCGTGATCGCGCAGCGCGATCGCGGCCTCGACCTTCTCGCCCATCTGGCCCATGCGGACCTGCATCTGGTCGAGCTGTTCCCCGCTCTGGCTCACCCGCTGCAGCTGGCCCTCGGCCTGGCTCACCCGCGCCATCAGCTCTTCCATCCCGGCCACCTGGCGCTCCACCGCCTCGCACCGTTCGCGCAGGGCGTCGATCTCCGCCGTCCGGTCCAGCACCCCGCTCATGGCGCGGAGCTGCTCGAGGGCGGTCTCGGCCCGGGCGACCAACGTCTCCAGGGCGACGGTGATGTGCGCGCCGCTGGAATCGACGGCGACGACGGCGTCGTCCGTTTTGCGGCGGCCTTTCAGGAAGGTGACCATGTGGTACTCCGAGGGGGTGGCGCGGTGAACGACGAGACTTCGCGGGCGGACGAAGGGGGGAGTGCAACGGATGTGCCTATCGAGGCGCCGGCTTACATGAGGAAGGAGGGCGTTGTGGAGGACAAGCGGAAAGTGGTGGTCGGACGGAAGATGGGATGTGGACGGCCGGGGGCGCGGGGGCGCGGGGGCGGACTGGCGCAGGCTACGCCCCCGGGTCGGGCTGGCGACCTGCCCGGGGTGTGGCAGGTCGCGGGGGAGAAGCCTAGGGGACCGGTGTGGGCCTGGGACGCTGGGGGGCCTCGGCCACCATCTGCCACTCCCCTTCCCGCAGGGCGTAGCGGAACCATCCCACCTCGGTGGCGGGAAAGAGGTGGAGGAAGCCGGGCCGGATCGCGAGAGCGAACGCCGCCGTGTCGCCCTTGGTGACCGCCCGTCGGGCGACATAGGGGACCAACCCCTTGGCTTCCCTCTGCCATGCCTCATGATCGGGACCGAACACGATGAACGCGGTGAAACCGCCGGCATCGTGAACCCGATACTGCTTCCCGGTCACCGGCACGACTACGTCCCGCATCGGATAGCGATCAGAGCGGGAGACGTAGCGCACGAAACCAAGCGAGCCGGCCAGCAGGACAGCCAGGACCAGGCGGGTGGAGAGGCGGCGCATGGGGGGTCGGCGCGGCAAGGAACAGGCCGGAAGGTGGGGCTAGAACGTGGCCCCGATCGAGAAGTGCAGCTGCAACCGCCGCCAGGCGCTGGTGGGGAGGTCGTCGATCGGAGTACCGTCCGCGAGGGCGTTCAGGACGTCGTTCGGGTCCCGGAGGTCCAGAGGCGAGGGGTTGAGCTTGTAGCCCACGGCCACCTGAACGGCACCGACCACGGTCTCGTAACCGAACCCGACGCCGGTCCCCAAGAAGAACTTGTCCTGATCCAGCTCGCCCGCGTTGAGCGCGAAGCGCTCGTCGGGAGTCCAGATCTTCCCACCGTCGAGGAAGACGAACGAGTCCCATTTGTCGCCCAGGCCGGGAACGGAGGAGTGGACCTCCGCGCTCGCAGTGGCCCGCGCCAGGCCTCCGACGGGGGTATAGCGGTCGGCCGCCGGGATCGTGACGCCGTTCACGTCCCGCGTCTGCACCTCGGGCAGCTTGGGGCCGACCAGCTGGCTGCCCCAGCCGCGCACGTCGCGGGTGCCGCCGGCGGTGAAGGTGACATCGCGGAGCCTGAGCAGCGACACGAAGGGCGACTCATTGCCCACGTTCTCCAGTGACTTCCCGTAGGCGAAGATCCGCCCGACGCCGCCCCTGATGGTGAAGCCCAACTGTCGGCCCAGCGGCATGAACGCGGCCGCTCCCATGTCGAGCAGGAAGTATTCGCTGGTGTTGAACCCGGGCAGGGTGATCTCGGCCCTGGGCCGAAGGACGTACCCCTGTCGCGGGTTGGCGAACTGGTCCAGATGGCCCCAGCTACCCTGCAGGGTGAGAACGCTGCGGTTGACGGTGTTGTCGAGCGCCCCCACCGTGGCCGAGTCGGCGAGGTTGAGCAAGGGCAGATACTCGATCGGATCGAGTCCGCTGCTGAAGCCGTAGTCGTACACCCTCCGGCCCGAGATCGTATAGCCCAGCGACACGGAACGAAGCGGGCTCTCCGCATAGACCAGCGCGCCGGTGAAGCCAATCGCCCGGGAGCGGTCGCGCAGGTCGTCCCGGTACTCGGCGAACGGTCCACCCGCGAACGAGAGCCGCCTGTTGCCGACGTAGGGCTGGAAGACGGTGGCTGAGACCCGGTAGCGCTTCTCCGGTGGTTGCTCCAGGGCGAGCACGCCGGTCTGTGCCGTCACGGCAATCGTCATGGTGCGGAGCCCGCCGAGAAACGTCCGATCGGTCCACTCGACGTTGCCGGTAAGTCCGCCGGTGGAGACCAGTCCCGCATCGCCCCGGACCAGGTACGGCGGGTTCTCGGCCACCTTGAGGTTTACCACCACGCTGGAATCGCCCGTGGTTGGGCGAGGGACGTTGATCAGGGCGAGTCGGACTGCACTGAGCTGGGAGAGCTGCTGGCGGCCCTGTTCCAGTCGGTTGGCGTCGTACCAGTCGCCTTGGGAGATCGGGAGCTGGCGGGCGAACTGCCGATCGGGCACGGTCTCGTTGCCGGTGACCGCGATCTCGCGGACTCGGGCGCGCATCCCGTGGTCGACCACCACGGTCACGTCGGCATGGTTCGCGGCCGTGTCCACCAGGGCGTTAGCCTCGACCGTGGCGAAGGGATAGCCGCGATTCCGCAGCCACCGGCTGGTCCGGTCGGCGAGTCCCTGCCGCTCTCCCTCGCCGAAGCGCCCCCCCTCCGCTCCTTCGGAGCGGGTGAACTCGGCCCAGGGCTCGGCCAGCTCCGGGGCGAGGTCTAGGGGCGCGTTACCCGGCGCCACGAAGCGAAGGGCGGTGAGCTGGAGCGGCGGACCCTCGCGCACGTGATAGGTGATATCGACAAAGTCGGGCTCGGCGTCGTAGGTGACGTCGTAGGTCACCTGGGCGTCCAGATAGCCGTTGCGCTGGTAGAGGTTGCGGAGCCGCACCACGTCGCGCTGGAGCTCGAGCGGGTTGAACGGGTGGGCACCCACCGGCCCGATCAGGGGAAACCAGCCCAGTAGCTTGTGGGGGAGGATCCACCCCGGCCGATTGGTGAGGGCGAGCTGGCTCCGGAGCTCGCCCTCGGTCAGTCGGTGCTCGCCTTGAAAGTCGAAGGTGATCTTCCGGACCTCGGTGCCCGGACCGATGCCGATCAAGGCGTCGCCCTGCGCCCTGGCAGGATCCGAGAGACAGGCCGCTGCGATCACCCCGCCCAGGGCCCATGCTACCCAGCGCCCCCTAGTAGGCATACCGCCCCCGGAACGAGATCCCGGCCGGCAGGCTGCCGCCCTGCAGGGTGCTGCGGAGCCAGCGCTCCAACGAGTACTCCAGCTCGAAGCCGGGGCCGCTGCTCCGACTGACATCTTCGGTCGCCGTCCCGCCGCTCTGCAGCGGCTGCTGCAGACTCACGAAGAGCTTGGACGCGATGTACCGCCCGGCCGTGAGGGTGAGCCCTTGAGCTCCGTTCTGGCGGATCTGGAAGACGTCGAAGCCGAGCTTTTCGCCCGCCTGGCCGGCGAGTGCGCCGGTGAGCGCGCCGACCGCCAACTGGCCGCCGCTGGTCCCGCTGCCCTGGCCGGCGAGCGGGTTGTCCGACGCGGGGCGGCCGGTGACGATGTAGGAGATGATGTCGTCCTGGCTCATCGACGGCTCGGCGGAGAAGGCGAGATCGAGACTGTCGGCCCGCCCCTTGGCGTTGACGTCGATGAGGACCCCGGCATCGTCTCCCCCGGCGCCCTGCGTGGGCACCTGGTACTGCGCGGTCACGTCCAGCGTGGTGGCGGTCGCCGGCCCATTCAGGGTGATCTCCCCTTCGCTCAGGGTGAAGCTCCGCCCGTACATGTCCAGCCCGCCCCGCCCGGGAACCGGCTCCACCTGCCCGAAGAACTGCATCTCCTGCCCGGGCTCCTGCTTCACCTTGATCCGGCCCGACAGCTCGATGTTCATCTCCGGACTCTGCTTCCGCCGGAACCAGACGCGCTGCGGGAAGTGGACCGCGAGATCCAGCTTGAAGCGGTCCACCAGGCCGGGGCCGGTGTTGGCTTTGGCGATTGTTGCGGGGCCGAAATAGCGGGCGGCCTCGCGGAGGTCCGCGGCCGTGAGCTCGACCTTGGGCACCGCGGCCGCGGTTTCCCCGCCGATCAGGATCTCGCTGGGGCCCAGACTCAGCTCGCCGGTCATGATCGGCTTCTCGATGGTGCCGCCGAGCTTGAGCTGGCCGGACGTGATGCCGCGGAGCGGCGGTGCGTTGCTGATCCGGAAGTCGTGCAACTGCGCCGTCAGGGCAAGCTGCGGATCGGCGCTGGGCTCGAGATTCACGGTCCCCCGGGCCAGGAGGGTCTCCTTCTTGCCGGTCATGAGCTGCAGGCTGTCCACCCGGAACTGGTCCCGCTCGAACCGACCCACCAGCACACCCTGTTCGTAGCGCAGGTCGACCGTCGGGAGGGTGACCGCGACGTCCCTGAGCTGCACGGTGCCGGTGGCATTCGGCTTGTCGGGCGAGCCGCCGACGTGAGCGTCGACCGCCAGGCGGCCGGAGAGAGCGCGCGCGGCGTCGGGCGGCAAGAGCGGACGGAAAAGGGAGAGGTCGAAGCTGTCGGCCCGCACGGCGAGCGCCATGGTGTCGGCCGCGCCGCTGCGCTCGAAGCCGACGTTCGCCGAGGTGTCGGCCGGCGCGAGGGTCAGGCGCCAGGGAAGCGTGCCGACGATGGTCAGCCTGCCATGGCGGCCGTGCGCGGCGGAGGCGTCGAGCGCGAGTCCGTTGCGGTTCCACGCGACCTTCGAGGCCAGCCGGCCCAGGATCTTGCCGTGCGGCTCGCGGAGGAAGATGCCGACCTGGCCCGTGATCTCCGGAGCGGTGGAAGGACCGGACAGGGTGAGCACCCCGTCCACTCGCCCCGGCAACGGGGAGATCCCGACCTCCTCGAGATCGTCGAGCTCGAGGTTCCGGATCGCCAAGGCGAGATGACTCGTCCCCCGACGGTTCAGGGTGCCGTCGATCGCGATGCTGCGGTCGGTGCTGGCCAGGCGCAGGTGATCGATGTGTACCGTCCCCGGCTCGGTCACCACCGGCACCGGCCGGGTGAGCCGCCAGGTGCGACCGCCTTCCTCGAGATCGAAGCGCGCGACCCGGACGCGCATCGTGTCTCCCAACGCCCTGCCGGCGATGCCGAGGCCGAGCTTCACGT
>DASSML010000189.1:0-4668 GCA_035688895.1 Gemmatimonadales bacterium | reverse complement strand
GGTGGGCTACGTCGGGCGCGACGCCGAGTCCATGGTGCGCGACCTGGTGGACGCGGCGATCAACATGGTCCGCACCGAGCGCGAGGACGAGGTGTTTCCCCAGGCGGAGCAGCGGGCCGACGAGCGGCTGCTGGACCTCCTTCTCCCCGCCCCCCCGCCGGGCGCGGGGGCGCAGGGGCGCGGGGGCGCAGGATCGGGAGCAAGCGACGGCGGATCGGTGTTCGTGGTGGGATCCAGCGGGCAGGCGAAGCCCGAAGCCACGGCGACCGCGGAGGAGGAGCGACGGAGCCGCTCGCGGGAAAAGCTGCGGCAGATGCTGGCCGAGGGCGGGCTCGACGACCGCGAGGTGGAGATCGAGGTCACTCCCCAGAGCTTCCCCATGATGGAGCTGATCCAGCCGCCCCAGGGGATGGAGGGGCCGGACATCAACTTCACCGAGATGCTCCAGGAGATGATGCCGAAGCGGAAGAAGCGGCGCACCGTGAAGGTGCCCGAGGCCCGGCGCGTCCTGGTGGACGAGGAGCTCAAGAAGCTGGTGGACATGGACGACGTGGTGAACGAGTCGCTCGACCGGGTCGAGAACCACGGCATCATCTTCATCGACGAGCTGGACAAGATCGCGGGGGAGCGCGGCCAGGGCGGGGGACCGGACGTGTCCCGCGAGGGCGTGCAGCGCGACCTGCTGCCCATCGTCGAGGGAAGCACCATCCAGACCCGCTACGGCTACGTGCGGAGCGATCACATCCTCTTCATCGCGGCCGGGGCGTTCCACGTCTCCAAGCCGAGCGACCTCATCCCGGAGCTGCAGGGCCGCTTCCCCATCCGGGTGGAGCTGCAGCCGCTCACCGAGCAGGACTTCGTCCGGATCATGACCGAGCCGGAGAACGCGCTGACCAAGCAGTACCAGGCGCTGGTTGCGGCGGAGCAGGCCGAGCTGATCTTCACGCCCGAAGGCGTGGCCGAGGTGGCCCGGGTGGCGTTCCAGGCCAACGACCGGATGGAGAACATCGGCGCCCGCCGGCTGCACACGGTCATGGCCGCGTTGCTGGAGGACGTGCTGTTCGAGCTCCCGGAGTACCCCGAGCGGCGGATCGTCTTCGACGCGGCCCAGGTGCGGGAGCGGCTGGCCAAGATCGTGAACGACGACGACCTGCGGCGGTACATCCTGTAGCGCCGCCGCCGCCATCCCGGTGACCTCGCTCGATCCCACCCGCGGCACCGATCCCGTGCTCGAGCTGAGCGCGGCCCTGGGGCCGCGCTACCGGCTCGAGCGCCCGCTCGCTCCCGGCGGCAGCACCACGGCCTGGCTGGCCCACGCGGTGGACGGCGGCCAGCCGGTGGTGGTGAAGGTGGTCCTTCCCTCGCTCGCGGCCCGCACCGGGGCCGAGCGCTTCGTGAGCGAGATGTTCACCGCCAGCCGCTTCCGCCATCCCTCCGCCCTCCCCATCCTCGACGCGGCTGCCCTCGAGCTCGGCACCGGAACCGCCGCGCTCTACTACGTGGTCCCCTGGGCGGACGGCGAGAGCCTGCGCACCCGGCTCGAGCGCGAGGGCCTGCTCCCCGTCGCCGAGGCGCTCCGCTACGGGGCCGAGCTGGCGGAGGCGCTCGCCGCCGCGCACGCCCAGGGACTGGTGCACGGCGACCTGCGGCCCGAGAACGTGCTGCTCGGCCCGGAGGGGGCCCGCCTCGCCGACCTGGGCGTGGCTCGTGCGCTGGGCGCCGCGATTCCCCTCACCGACGCTGCCGGAGACGTCCGTGGTCTCGGCCGGGTGCTCTACGAGATGTTGGCCGGCGAGCCGCCGGCCGACCACCCGGCCCCGGTCCGCGCCGTCCGCCGAAACGTGCCGGAGGATGCCGAGCTGCTGGTGGCGCGCGCGCTCGACGGCGAGCGGGAGAGCGCGGCGGCGCTGGCGCCCTTGCTGCGTGCCTCCGCCGAGGCGGCGGGGCGGGTCGCCCCGGAGACGGGACTCACCAGCGGCGAGCGCCAGGTCGCCCGCCGACGGCTGGCGCCCCGCTGGGGGTTCTTCACCGCCGCGGTGTTGGCCGTATTCGCGGTGACGCTCTGGCTCCGCTACACCGCGCCCCGTCCGGCCCCGCGCGCGGTCCCGCCGCCGCCCACCTCGGTCGCCCTCCTCCCGCTGGTCAACGCCGGCCCCGACTCGGCCGACGACTACCTCAGCGAGGGCGTCACCGAGGAGCTGATCGCCGGCCTCGGACGGGTGCCCGGGCTCCGCGTCGCGGGCGCGGCCTCGACTTTCGCCCTGGCCGACCGCCTCGATGACGCCCAGCGCGCCGGCATCCGCCTCGGCGCGGGCGCGGTGCTGGAGGGAAGCGTCCGGATGGCCGGCGGTCGGCTCACGCTCACCGCGCACCTGGTCAGCGTGCGCGAGGGATTCGATCTCTGGTCCAACAGCTACGAGCGCGACGCTTCGGAGCTGGCACGGGTGGAGGACGAGATCGTGCGCGGGGTCGCGGGCGCGCTCCGGCGCGCGCCGCCGCCCGCCGAGCCGCCGCCCACGCGGAGTCTCGCCGCGCACGCGCGCTACCTGCAGGCGCGGTATGCCGCCCGAGGCAGCGACTCGGCGTCGGTCACGCGTGCGTCCGAGGGTTACACCGCGGCGATCGCGCTCGACTCGGCCTTCGCGGCGCCCTGGGCCGGGCTCGCGGCACTCGCACTCCAGCAGGTCGTGGAGGGGACCAACGCCCGCCCGGTCGCCGCGCTGGTCGCCGCCGATTCCGCGGTGCGGCGGGCGCTCCTGCGCGATCCCTACCTCGCCGACGCGCATGCCGTCCTGGGCGCCGTCCGCTATCTCGGCTGGAGCTGGGAGTCGGCCGATTCCGCGCTGCGGCGGGCACTCGAGATCGATCCCAACCTGGCGGCGGCGCTGCGCTGGCAGGCCCGCCTGCTGCTCACGACCCGGCGGGTGGACTCGGCGCTCGTGCGGATGCGCGCCGCGGCCGCGCTCGAGCCGCTCGATCCGGTGACGCAGGGCGACGCGGGGCGGCTCTATCTCTACGCCGGCCGCCTGCCCGAGGCCGACGCCTCCCTTCGCCGCGCCTGGCTCGCCGACTCGGCGGCGCCGGCCACCGCGCTCGCGTACGGCCTGCTGGCGGAGCGCCAGGGCGATACCGCGCTCGCCGTGTCCCGCTACCGGCAGGCGCTGGCGCGGGACAGCACCGAGCCATCGGGTCTCGCGGCGCTGGCACGGGTCGCGGCACTCAGCGGACTCGGGGACACCGCCCGCTCGGCGCTCCAGCGCCTCGATTCGCTCGCCGCGGTGCGGCGGGTCTCGCCCTACGATCTCGCCACGGTGGCCGCCGCGATGGGCGACCGGCGGCGCGCGTTCGCCTGGCTGGACGAGGCCGTGGCCGAGCACGCGCCCGAGCTGGTGGACCTGGCGCTCGACCCGCGGCTCGAGGCGCTCCGGAGCGACCGGCGCTTCGTTCGGATCGCGCGCGCGGTCGGCCTACCGCCGGGGGAGGGGGGCGACTACGTTGCTGCCGACTCGACTCCCCCAGCCGCCGTGGATCGTCCATGAGCCGTCGCCACTTCCTCGCCATCCCCGACCTGAGCCGCGCCGAGCTGCACCAGCTGTTCGACCTGGCCGCGTCGATGAAGTCGGGGGCGTATCGGGAGCGGCCGCTGGCCGGCAAGACGCTGGGGATGATCTTCGCCAAGAGCTCCACCCGCACCCGGGTGAGCTTCGAGGTCGGCGCCTTCCAGCTCGGCGGCCACGCGCTCTTCCTCAGCAGCCGCGACATTCAGCTCGGCCGGGGCGAGCCGATCCGCGACACCGCGCGGGTGCTGAGCCGCTATCTCGACGGCATCATGATCCGCACCTACGATCACGCCGACGTCGAGGAGCTGGCGCGCTACGGCTCGATCCCGGTGATCAACGGCCTTACCGACCTGCTGCATCCCTGCCAGGTGCTCGCCGACCTGCTCACCGTGCGGGAGACGCTGGGCGGCTGGGAGGGGAAGACTATCGCCTGGATCGGCGACGGCAACAACATGGCCAACAGCTGGATCAACGCGGCGGGCTCGCTCGGGTTCACCCTGCGGCTCGCCTGCCCCGACAACTATCGCCCCAACCACGAGATCCTCGCCCGCAACCAGAAGCTCACCAGCATCACCGTCACCGCCGATCCGCGCGAAGCCGCCCGCGGCGCCCACGTGATCAACACCGACGTCTGGGCGTCCATGGGCCAGGAGGAGGAGCAGGAGATCCGCGTCCGCGCCTTCCAGGGCTACATCGTGGACCGGAGCCTGATGGCGTCCGCCGACTCCAAGGCGATCTTCCTTCACTGCCTCCCCGCCCATCGGGGCGAGGAGGTAGCGGAAGAGGTGTTCGAAGGTCCCCAGTCGCGCGTCTGGCAGCAGGCCGAGAACCGGCTGCATGTGCAGAAAGCGCTGATGGCGATGCTGATGGGAGGGAAGCTCGCATGACCACCACACCCGCGCTCCGCCGCACCTCGCTCTACGACGTCCACAAGTCCCTCGGCGCCAAGCTCGTCCCCTTCGCCGGTTGGGAGATGCCGGTCCAGTACCCCACGGGCATCCTGGCCGAGCACCACGCGGTGCGCACCGGGGTGGGCATCTTCGACGTCTCCCACATGGGCGAGTTCGAGATCACCGGCCCCGACCGGAACGCCTTCGTCAACCGGGTC
>DASSML010000188.1:0-13742 GCA_035688895.1 Gemmatimonadales bacterium | reverse complement strand
GGGACCGGTGGCCGTCCTCAATCTGCGCGCCCCGGCGAAGCCGACCATGGGACCGTACCTGGGCCAGTGGTTCGTGTTCAACCTGGTGGTCGCCTTCTTCGTGGCCTACGTGGCCGCCCATACGATTCCGCCGGGCACGGTTTACCTCGAGGTGTTCCGGGTGGTGGGCGCCGTGACCTTCCTGGCCTATGCCGCTGGGGTGTTCCCCGCGGCCATCTGGATGGCCAAGCCCTGGCCCGTAGCGCTCAAGGAAGCCCTCGATGGCCTGATCTACGGCCTGGTGACCGCCGGAACCTTCGGCTGGCTGTGGCCCCGCTGACCGGTTGGTGAGCGGTGACACGGCGCCCACGTCGCGGGCCGGCAGATTAGGGCCGTTCGGTGCCCCGAGCCCGCGTCCGCGGGCTCCAAAGCTCGGGACGGTCCCTCGACTCGTTGGAGGCACGGATGGCGAACACAGGTGCAGCCCTGCTGGCCGGAACTCTCGTAGCGCTCGCAGCTTGCGGCGGCGGTGACAAGGGCGCCGCCTCGGATACTACCGCGATGGCCAGCCCCCCGCCCGCCGCGGAGTCCGCCCCGCCCGCGCCGGCGGCCACGGATACCGGCTCGGCCATGACACCTGCGGCCGACACCACGGCCGCGAAGGCGCAGGACACCGCCAAGAAGGCGCAGGACACCACCAAGAAGACCGCTGCGGCCAAACCGGCGGGCGGTGGCGGCACCGCCGCCCAGATCGCGGAAGGTGAGAAGATCTTCCACGGCCAGGAGGCGGGTGGCACCTGCACCGCGTGCCACGGCCAGGACGCCAAGGGCACCGCGATGGCGCCCAACCTGACCGACAGCGAATGGCTGAACGGCGACGGCAGCCTCGCGTTCATCGAGCACACGGTCACCACCGGCGTCCCGAAGCCCAAGAGCCATCCCGCGCCGATGCCGCCGATGGGCGGAGCCACGCTCAGCCCGGACCAGATCAAGGCCGTCGCGGCGTACGTGTACTCGTTGAGCCACAAGAGCTGATCCCGTCGGGCCGGCTCCGGACCGGGGTCGGCCCTCGCTCCCCCTAGCCTCACCGCAGCTCCATCCAGCGCCGACCCTTCAAGGCGCAGCCGGCCCGCGATATCCTATACCGTGGCCGTCTTTCAGCTCATCATTCTCCTCCTCCTCGCCGGCGCGGTGCTCTCCGCCTGGTCCCGCCGGCTGAACGTGCCCTACCCCGCCCTGCTCGCGCTGGCGGGCGCCGGGCTCGCGCTGCTGCCCCACGCGCCCACCGTCAACCTCGATCCCGACCTGGCCCTGGCGCTGTTCGTGGCCCCGGTGCTGCTCGATGCCGCTTACGACAGCTCTCCCCGGGATTTGCGGCAGAACTGGCGGCCCGTAGCCGGCCTGGCCCTTGGTGCCGTGGCGCTCACCGTCGCAACCGTCGCCGTCGTGGCTCGCTGGCTCGAGCCCGGCCTGCCGCTGGCCTGCGCGGTAGCCATGGGGGCCATCGTCGCCCCGCCCGATGCGGCGGCCGCGATGGCGGTGCTGCGGCATCTCCGGCCGCCCCACCGGGTGCTGGTGATCCTCGAGGGCGAAAGCCTCTTCAACGACGCGAGCGCGCTCCTCACCTATCGGCTGGCCGTGATCGCGGCGCTCACCGGAGGATTCTCCCTCGGAAGCGCGGTGCCGACCTTCCTGCTGGTCGCGGCGGGGAGCGTGGCGCTGGCCGCGATCCTCTCCCGGGTCTCGCTCTACGTGAGCGCGCGGATCCGCGACGTGGCCACCGCGGTGATCGTGCAGTTCGTCTCCACCTTCGCGGTCTGGATCATCGCGGAGCGGCTGCACCTGTCGGGCATCATCACCGTGGTGGTCTTCGCCATTCTGGTGGCCCGGGTGGCGCCCGACCTCATCCCTGCCCGGCTCCGGATCCAGAGCTACGCCGTGTGGGAAGTCGCCGTCTTCGTGCTCAACGTGCTCGCGTTCATCCTGATCGGGCTCCAGCTCAAGCCGATCCTCGACCGCCTCGCAGCGGCCGAGCTGGTCCGCTACATCGAGATCGCGGGTGCGGTGTGCGCGGCGGTCATCCTGGTGCGCATCGTGTGGGTGATGGGCTTCGTGCTGCTCGGTCGCTGGGCGGGGGAGCGGAAGCTCAAGGCGCGCGGCGCCACCGTCGTGGCCTGGTGCGGGATGCGGGGGATCGTGACCCTGGCGGCGGCGCTGGCCCTGCCGGCAATCCCCTACCGTGATCTGATCCTGTTCACCGCCTTCTGCGTGGTGCTGGTGACCTTAGTGCTGCAAGGGATGACCGTGACCCCTCTCATGCGGGCCCTGGCACTCCGGGACGACGGCTCGGTCGATCGCGAGGTGCGCGAGGCTCGGGTCGAGACCCTCCGGGCCGGCCTGGCGGCGGTGGACGACGGCCCCCATGAGGGTGACATGGTGGCCTTCCTCCGGCGCAAATTTGCCGCGCGACTCCGCCGCGCCGAGCATGGGGGCGACGCCCGCGACCCGGAGCGGGACGGTTGGGGGGAGTACGCCGACGCCCTCGGCCGGGCCCAGCGGGCGCAGCGCCGCGTGCTGATGGAGCTGCGGTCCGAGGGCGTGATCGGCGACGACGCGTTCCATCGGATCGAGGAGGAGCTCGACTGGGCGGAGGTCAACACCGCGCCGGGACGAGAGGACGAGGAGCTCGAAAGCGACTCGGCCGCCCCGCCGGAAGGGCGGGACGGCCGAGGACGCTCAGAGGGGACGAGCGCTTAGCGCAGCGACCAGCGCAGGCCGACCGTGAGGGGGACCATGTAGGCAGTGGTCTCCTGGAGGCTCTGGCTGTCCACCGAGCCCTTCATGATCGCGTGGAGCCGGCCCTCGGCGTACAGCTTGGCCGGGCCGACGCCCAGGTCGAGACCCAGGCCGCCGTTGAACCCGAACTTGGTGTCCGAGCCCGAGCCGAAGCCGTCCAGGGTCGCCTGCATGTTGTACATGCCCACGCCGCCGATCAGGTACGGATGCGCCACGGCGCCCGGAAGGCTGAACAGGGCGTTCGCGGTGCCGCCGATGATGCGGGTGTTGCCGTCGATCCCATCGAAGGAGAACCGGTTGTAGAACCCATCCAGCTGCAGCCCGAGCGGGCTCGCGGCGGGCTTGAACTGGGCCGACAGGGTCGCGTTGTAGCCGGTTTTGCTGAAGTCGGCCATCGAACCGGTCGGCACCACGGCGCCGCCGCCGATACCGAGGCTGACGCCGCCCTGAGCGTTGGCCGCCTGGGCGCTCAGCGCCACGGCGAGCCCGATCGCGACACCACGGAGCATGCTCTTCATCATTTGGTCCCTCGTACGGGGTTCTGGGGGCGAAATCGGTGAAGGACGAACTCGCGTCCGGTGGGGGGAGTGGCAAGCGACCTGCCGAGGGACGAGGCGTTGCAGCCACGTGGTCTAGGTCTGCTGCGGGCAATCGGTTGGAAGCGGGGATCGTAACGCCTCGAGCCCAGCGCCGGGGCAAGGTGCAGCAAGGTGCAGTGTGTCGTGCAACCGGGAGTGGAGAGCCGCAATGCAACCCGGGTCACCGCGTCGTATATTGAACCACCACCCCATGTTCAACCCACTCAGGTAAACACCAGTGAGTGCGCTGCATCCGTTGGGGCGGGCCTGGGAGCGGCTCCCCGGCTCGCTCCGGACGGTCGTCATCAGCCTGGTGCTGGCCGCCGGTTACTACGCGGCCGCGCGCTTCGGGCTCCGGTATGCCTCCATCGGCCGGAGCATCTCGCTGGTGTGGCCGCCCACCGGGATCGCGCTCGCGGCGCTCACGGCGCTGGGGCTCCGCTTCTGGCCCAGTGTGGCAGTCGGCGCACTGCTGGCCAACCTCGCCACCCCGGTCTCACCGCTGACCGCCGGGCTCATCGCGGCGGGCAATACCCTCGAGGCACTGATCGGCGCGACGCTCCTCCGGCGGGCGAGCGGCGCCGACCCGCGACTCGATGCCGCCCGCACCGTGCGCACGCTGGTGCTGATGGCCGTGCCGCTCGGAGCCGTGGTAAGCGCCGGATTCGGCGTGATGGCACTGCACCTGGCGCATACGCTCGAGCACTCGTTGGCGACCGCCTTCGCCGTGTGGTGGACCGGCGACGTCCTCGGCGGCCTGGTGGTCGGTCCCCTCCTGCTCGCTTGGATCCTCCCGCGGCCCACCAGGGTCCACACCCGGGGGATCGTCGAGATCGCCCTCCTCTGCCTCGGGACGGTGGCCGTCGCCGAGCTGCTGCTCGGTAGTCTGGTGCGCCTGCCGGTGCTGCAGCAGGTGGATTACCTCTATCTGCTCTTCCCCTTCGTCATCTGGGCGGCCCTGCGCTTCGGCCCGCGCGGGGCGTCGCTCGCCACGTTCACGGTGGCCGTGGTGGCGGTCTGGCATACCAGCCGGGGCGGCGGCCCCTTCGTCGGCGACTCGGAGGCGGTGACCCTCTTCGCGGCGGCCTGCTATCTCGCCGCCGTAGCGGTCACCGGGCTGGCGCTCGCCGCGGCGGTGTCGCACGAGCGGGCGGCGGCGGCCGCGGCGACCGAGCTGCGCGAGGAAGAGATGCGGGCCGCGCTCGACGCGGCGCGGATGGGCACCTGGTCGTGGACCTCGACGGACGACCGGGTGGTGTGGGACCCCACGATGGGCGAGCTCTTCCATCTGGCGCCGGGCGAGACCGTCGGCTCCTACGCCGAGTTCATGGCCCGGGTGCATCCCGAGGACCGGGACTACGTCGCGACGACCATCGGGCGGGCGATGGAACGGGGCACCCGCCTCGATTTCGAGTTCCGCATCGCGCTGGCCGACGGCAGGATCCGCTGGATCGCCAACCGGGGACGGGTTCGGCTCGGCCCCGACGGGCGGGTGATCGGTCTGACCGGCGTGACCAGCGACGTGACCGACCGGCGGGTTACCGAGCAACAGCTCCGGCAGGCCCACCGCATGGAGTCGATCGGTCGCCTCGCCGGCGGGGTCGCCCACGAAGCCAACAACCAGATGAGCGTGATCATCGGGGCGAGCGATTTCATCCGCCGCCACCCTGCGCTGCCCCTCGAGGTCAAGACCGACGTGGACCACATCCGCCGCGCGGCGGAACGGACCGCGACGGTGACCGCGCAGCTGCTCGCCTTCAGCCGGCGTCAGGTGCTCAAGCCCATTGTGCTGGATCTGAACGAGGTGATGCAGCGCTTCGTGCCCGTGCTTCGCCGCAGCATGGGAGAGGATTGCCGGGTGACCCTGCAGCTCGATCCGGCGCTTTCACCGGTCAAGGCGGACCCCGGCCAGCTGGAGCAGGTGGTCCTCAACCTGGCCCTCAACGCCCGCGACGCGATGCCCGGCGGCGGAGAGCTGGTGATCGAGACCACCATGGCCGACGTGGGCGACGGACCACCGCCGGAGGAGGCCGCGGTGGAGATGGCGCCCGGGAGGTACGCCGTGCTCGCGGTCCGGGACACCGGCCGAGGCATGGACCGCGCGACCCTGGCCAACGTCTTCGAGCCCTTCTTCACCACCAAGGATATCGGACGCGGCTCCGGATTGGGTCTCTCCACCGTGTACGGCATCGTGAAGCAGAGCGGCGGCTACATCTGGGCCGCCAGCGAGCCGGGCGAGGGCTCGACCTTCCGGATCTACCTGCCCGTAAACGCGGCGATCGCGGAGCCCGCCCGGACGAGCGCATCGCACCCCCAACCCGGTACCCCGCGGGGTCAGGGCGAGCTGATCCTGGTGGCGGAGGACGAGGAGCAGGTCCGCCGCGTCGCGGCACGGGCGCTCTCCGAAGCCGGGTATCAGGTGCTGGAGGCAGCCAACGGACGAGAGGCGCTGGAGCTGGCCGCGCGGGCGACCGCCCCGGTCCGGCTGGTTCTGATCGATGTGGTGATGCCCGAGATGAGTGGCCGGGAACTCGCCGACCGCCTGGCGGTTCTCCTCCCGAGCACCCCGGTGCTCTTCACCTCGGGGTACACCGACGGGGAGATCATGCGCCGCGGGCTGCTCGCTCCCAAGTCCGAGTTCCTCGGCAAGCCGTTCAGTCCGGACGCGGTGGTCCGCGCGGTGCGCGACCGCCTGGCTCCCGCGAAGGGGTGAGAAGGATCGGGCCGCGCCGGCGTCACACCGGCAGCGAGTCCCGATCCCTCACCACCTTCTTGGAGGAGCCATGCCGGTCCCGACCTTCCGCGGCGTCACCCGCCCCACTAGTCTCGCCCTCGCGGCGCTCCTGGCCGCCTCGGTCGGCTGCGGCGACACGGACGGTCCGACGCTTCCCGCCTCGCAGGCTCGGGCCCGGAGCGGCGAGCCGGGTAGCCACGTGCAATACGGGGTTCCGGTCCAGGTCGGCAACGGCCGCGCCCGGACCTACGTGGTGCTGGACCAGAAGACCGGCGCCCAGGTCGAGGTCGGCATCGCGCTGGATGAGCGGGCGTTGGAGAACCTGCCGTCCGGCGGCCACGGGGCCCACGGGCCGATGACGGAGTACCTGCTTCAGCTGCCGGCCCAGGATCGGAGCCCATTCCGCTTCGTGGAGATCGACTGGAATCCGATGGGCCACGGCGCCCCATACGCGGCGCCGCACTTCGACTTCCACTTCTACACCATCCCGGTAGAGGAGCGGAACACGATCGACCCGAGCGACCCGGCGTTCGCGACCAAGGCGGCCAACCTGCCCGCGGCCGACCTCATCCCGGCCGGCTACCTCTCGAGCCATCTCCTGGTCGGCAAGACGCCCGCCGAGGTGTCGGTGCCGCGGATGGGGCTGCACTGGCTGAGCCTGGCGTCGCCCGAGCTGCCGCCGCAGAGCAAGCCGTTCACCGCGACGTACATCGTGGGGACCTGGAACGGGAAGATCATCTTCCAGGAGCCGATGATCACCCGGGACTTCATCCTGTCCACTCGCGACGGCGGGCCCAGCGAGATCGCCTTTGCGGTGCCGAGCGCGGCCCGCTACGAGCCGGCCGGCCTCTACCCCGCCGGCTACCGGGTCGCCTGGGACGCCGGGCGGCGCGAGTTCCGGATCGCGCTCACCGACCTGAGCCAGCGCAACTAAGGCCCACCCTGAAAACGACGACGGCCCGCCATATATGGCGGGCCGTCGTGCTTCCACACCCGACGCTCAGCGGTAGCGGTCGGCCAGCACCTCGAGATGATGGCGCGCGTGACCGGCGATGGCGTAGGCCATCGCCCGCACGCTGACCTCCTTCCCGCTGGCGATGCCACGGCGAGCCCAGGCCTCGGCGCGGAGTCCGCGGAGAAACGACAGGGTCGCCCGCCGCACGTCGAACAGCTCTTCCAGCAGTTCGGCCAAGGGGCGCTCGTCGGCATACATCTCCGCGGCGTAGGCATTCTCGTCGAACGCGGGCAGCGGCGTGGCGTCGCCCCGGGCGAACCGCAGGGCGCGATAGCAGAAGATCCGCTCCGTGTCGGAGAGATGGCTCACCAGCTCCTTGACCGACCATTTCGCCGGGGCGTAGCGGTAGGTCCCCCGCGCCTCGCCGAACCGGCCGAACGCCGAGCGGAACTCATCGAGCTGACTCTCCAGCAGGGCCATGACGTCCTCCCCGTCCTTGACCTTGCCGACGTACCCTGCGAGCCCCGGCGGCACTTCGGCCGAATCGGGACGAACCGCGACGGTCATGGCGCTGCCTCCAGGCGCGAGAGAGCGAATTGCACCGCGAGGTCGGTGCTGTTCCACAGTTGCACGTCGGAGCTGGTGCCGTAGCGCACCGGCCGCAAGCGACCCCGCTCAATATCATAGCTCCACAGCTCGTTATGCCGGAGGCCCGAGCTGTCCACCGCCGTCCGGATGCTGCGGAGGGCGTCGCGGAACGGCGCGGCGTCGGCGGGGTCGAGCGCGATCCTGCCGGCCAGGCCGAGCAGGAGCAGGTTCACTTCCCGGCCCCAGACCACCCGCGGGGAATGGTAGCGGTCCTGCTCGAATCGCTGCCATATCTCGGGCGCGGCGAAGGCATCGTTGGCCACCAGCGGGCCCAATCCACCGACGAACAGACCCTCGGGGTAGCGACGGACGACCGGGGCCAGGTCCGCCGGGGCGCCGTAATCCTTGGGATCGAGAAAGAGACCGGTCGCCGGGTCGGTGTTCACTACGGGGATCGGCCTGCCGGCTGAGTCCAGCGCGAGCGCCAGGAAGCGCAGCGTGTCCGTCGCCGGGCCGCCGCGCACCCGGTTCCAGTAGGCCGCTTCGCCGGCCGGGAGCGCGGCCAGCCGCGCCTTCACCCGTTGCTCGACCTCCGCCGGCGGCAGGGCCACCTCGAAATGGCGCCGGGCGCCTCGCCAGGTCTCCACGGCAGCTCGCAGACTCGCCGTATCCAGCTCGGTGGGACCGAGTCCGAGCCCGGGAAGCGCTCCGACGATCGTGCCGATGGCCTCGAGCGCCTCCGGCGCCCAGATCGCGTTGATGTCCATAGCGAACCGGCCGCCCGCATAGCCGGCGTCGCTGTCCCGCCAGCTGGCCGAGCGCCAGTGGGTCGAGTCGCGCCGGGGAAAGCTGACCAGGTTCTCCGGGCGCGGATCGGCGGCATACGCGCGGGTCCACTGCGCCACCAGGGCAAGCTCCTTGAGCAGGAGCGCCAGTCGTGCCGGCCCGCCCGGGGTCGCTTCCAGGAGGAAGGCCTTCTTACGATCGGCGGGGACGGCGGAATCGGTCAGATAGCGGGCGGTGAGCACCGGCAGCTGGAACTCGTCGTCCACCATGTGGTAGTTCTCGCGCGTGACGTGCAGGGTTCGCAGCACGTCCCTCGCCCGGGCCAGCCCGCTGTCCGCTGCCGCGCTCCCGCCGACGCCCGCGGCGCGCACCAGGGAGTCGTACACCACCGCGTTCTCCCGGATCGCCTGGCCGCCCAGCGCCTCCTCGTGGCTCACGTCTCCGTTGGGTCCCAGCTTGCCGAGCACGCTGCCGATGACGTGCTCCGCCATCGCCGGTGTCCAGATGGGGCGCATCATGAGGGCGGTCATCATCCCGTCGCGGCCGAAGTAGGTGGCGAAATTGGGGAGACCCGCCATCAGTTTTTCCCGGCTGCTCAGGAGCTCCACGCCGAGCACCTCGCGCTCGAGTCGCCGGGCGCGGAGCGCGGCCACCGACCCGGTGGAGTCCTGGGTACTCGCCAGAAACCGGAGGAACTCCGGGTTGAAGATCTCCTCCCGCGCGAGCGGGGTGAGCGGCGCAGCGCTGGTGAGGACCCTCGCTCGGAATCGCACCGGGCGTCCGGTTCTGCTCGTGATGGTGACGGTACGATCATTCGCTCGTACCCGGCTGGACCGCGCGCTCCCGCTGAGCTCCAGCACCATCGTGGTGCTGGCGTCGAGCGCCGGCCGGACCAGACGCACGGTCCACCCGCTGTCACTCTGCGAGGTGGTGATGGCGGGGCGGAGACGAGACTCGAGCTCGTCCAGGGAGCGCGCCCGGAGCAACGCGAGATGCGCCCGTTGCTCCGCCACCGGCAGTTTCGCCACCGTCGCGACGAGCAGCGACTCCTCCTGCACCACGAAGGCCGGCGCCGAAAAGGACCAGAGATGCCGCTTGGCGTAGACCACGTCCCGCTCCACCCGCATCGAGCCCAGCACCACCCAGCCCAGGGTCACGGCGGGGACTCGGGCGGCGAGACCGTACTCGATGGCGCGGTACCCGGCCGAATCGCTCACCACCGCATCCATGCCGTCCCAGGCGAGTGAGGCCGCCCGCCCTTGGGCATCGCGAGTGGTGAACCCGGCGCTCTCGTTGGCCGCATCCGCCCACACCAGCGTGGTGCGCGCGGCGTGCGGCTCGAGGTAGATCTGCACCGTGTTGCGATGGGAGTCGCGGTAGAACCGGGTCTGGTAGCCGCGGTAGGCCGCGGGGTCGTCGACACCCGGCTCGGGAAAGGCGAGTACGGGGGGAACCGGCCCGGACTGCGGCGGCGCCTGTACCATCAGCGCCAGCGTGAGCGCGAGCGTCATCATTGGCCGGGCCCCTCGTTCCAGGGAACGATGCGCCGCCCCGAGCCGTCGACCACCACGTCGTACCGCCTTCCCTTGAGCCAGACGCCCCGGAGGATCAGACGGCTCACGCTCGACGGCAGCACCGGGTCGAAGGCCGGCTCGATCCCCTGCTCCCCGAACCGCAGTCCGGTGTAGCCGAAGATGACCTGCTGCAGGAAGCCGCCGGCGCCCGTCACGAAGTTCACGGCGTTGTTGGTGGGAGTCTCCGAGAGCATGAGAAACGGTCCCTTCGCGTGGCCGCGATAGCTGAGTGGAAGCAGCGAGTCCACCATGGCGCGGTCGCCCAGCTCGGCGGCATCCACCGACAGCAGCGTGGAGCCCATCATCGCGCCCGGACCCTCGGCGAGGAGCGAGCGGATGGCCTGCTCGACCTGGGCCCGCTTGGCCGATGCGCTCATCGCGACGCCGAGGGGATAGACCAGCAGCGGTGTCACATCGCCGAGCGTGGAATCGGGGGCGCCCTCATACGTTCGGTAGAAGTCGCTGGTGGAGTCGTACGGGAGATGGAGGCCGGCGGCCACCGCCGCCCAGCGGGGATCGGCGGCTCGTCCCAGCCGCCGGCTCGCCGCGGTGGCCAGCTCGAGGTTCTTCCGCGCCACGGCGTTGGTGTACGCATCGTCGCTGACGCCGATGAGCCCCTCGGCCACGGAGACCACGTCGGCGATGTGATAGCGGCCGAGCGAGTCGCGGTCGGCCCGGCTCACCCAGAAGTCGGCCGTTTCCTTGAGCACCGGGAAGGCCCGTCGCGCGAGCCAGAGCGAATCCCCGGTCGCGAGCCAGTACTGCCACTGCGCCAGCGCGACGTCGCCGGTGACGTGGATCTCCGAGCGGGCATTCTGGATCGCGAATCTGGGTGTGGTCTCCCGTCCCCGCTCGTCGGCCTCCCAGGGGTACATGGCCCCCGTTCGGCCGTTGGCCCTGGCGTTGGCCTGAGCCGCCTCAAGGGTGCGGCTCCGGAACTCCACCAGCGATCGGGCGATGTCGGGGTGGGTGAGGAGCAGCGGAGGGAACATCCAGGTGTCGGAGTCCCAGAAGATGTGGCCATAGTATCCGCCGCTGGAGAGCCCCATCGGAGGCACGCCCAGGCCAGAGCCCTCCCCCGCGCTGGCCAGCAGGTAGAAGAGCATCGAGCGAACCACCCGCTGAAGCTCGGGATTTCCCTCGATCCGGATATCGGTGGTCCAGCGCTTCGCCCACGACTCCGCGTTGGCGGTGGCGAGGTGGTCCCACGAGCCGGGCGACGAAAACTCGGTCGCCGCCTGGGGCGTGGTGTCCATCGTCACGATCTGGGTGAACACGTACCGCTGGCGGGGCTGCGCGTCGAAGCTCAGCTCGACCAGGGCCGAGTCGCCGGCGGCCACCCGCCGCACCGCGGAGCCGGCCAGGCTGGCGGGCCAGGCGATCCGGGCCGTCTGGCTCAGACGGGTAGTGCGTCCCGACGGCGTGGCGGTCAGCTCGAGTCGCGCGCCGTTCGGCTCCTGGGTGACCCGCCGAGAGCGCACCGTCATGTGACCTGGGTACCAGATGTCGGGAGGACGCCAGGCGGGATCGGATCGCTCGAGGCGCGCGAGGGCCAGGCGGCGCGGCGGCGCGCGTCCGGCCAGTGCGAATCGCACCCGATAGCGACCCGCCTGCGCCGGGGTCAGCTCCACCCGGGTGGCGCCGGTGCGCCCGTCGGCCCTGGAGATGAAGCTCTCCACCCGGATCGCGTCCCGCTCGCCGGCGCTCACCCAGTCGTACTCGGTCCGCGCGGTACCGCTGCGCAGGTCGAGCGACTGGTGGTAGCCCTGGAGCTGCCCACTCGCGATGGCGGCGGTATCGAGACAACGCGCCCCGTGGCAGATGCCAACGGGAATCCAGCTGGGGATGGCGACGATCCGCGGCACGTCGCCGGATGCTTCCTCGTACAACCCCGCGACGTAGGACTCGGCGGGACCGAGCCCCAGCGCGGGAATCACCAGCCCGATGCGCCCGTTGCCGATGAACGGCGACGGGGTCCGGGCTGGATCGTCGGACGACAGCACGAAGCTGCTGTCGTCCGACGAGACCTGCGCCGGCAACGCGGTGGCGGCTCCGACTGCCGCCGCCGCGACGAGGCCGATCACACGGGGGAAGCTCACTGCGGCTGCACCGGAGCCGCGCGGATCGGCGATGGGACGCATGATGGGAAGTAGCAGGCGCACCGCGCGACCTGCCGGGCGGGAGGCGGAGAGACGACCGTAGATGAACCGCGCCCGAGGGCGACGGGTAGCACGGAAGGGATCACCACACTGCTCGATT
Organism: Gemmatimonadales bacterium; assembly: GCA_035688895.1. Taxonomy (GTDB): domain Bacteria; phylum Gemmatimonadota; class Gemmatimonadetes; order Gemmatimonadales; family GWC2-71-9; genus CAVVWJ01. The sequence continues at coordinate 1,493 of DASSML010000188.1, read as the reverse complement.
CCGACGCGGAAGTGCCAGGCTCGCGGGACGAGCCGCCGGTCGGAGCAAATAACAACGCAGACCGGCGGAGCGCGCAAGAGGCAAGGTCACGCCCCGCCTAACGCGTCGCCCACCACTCCCGGGCGCGCTCGGCCGTCCAGGGCCGCTCGAGCGGCACCGCCGCGAGGCGCGCGCCGAGCTCGTCGGCCGTGGCCGGGCGCGCCGCCGGGTCCTTGGCAAGACAGGTGAGGATGAGCGACTCAAGCTCCGGTGGGATTGGGAGATCGGTGCGCCGGGACGGCAGGTCCGGCTGCGCGTGCACGTGCATCACGATCGTCTCGAGCGGGGTCGCGCCCTCGAACACCAGGGTCCCGGTGAGGAGCCAGTACCCGACGCAGCCCACGGCGTAGAGGTCGCTCCGGCCATCCACCTTGTCCTCTCCCAGCGCCTGCTCCGGAGCCATGAACGCCGGGGTTCCGCCTGCGAGCTGGCCCGCGGTCACCAGCTCGGCACCGGGCTCGGGGGCCTGGGTGTGCTTCACCAGCCCGAAGTCGAGCACCTTCACGACATCCACCTCGCGGCCGTAGCGGCAAGTGAAGATGTTGGCGGGCTTGATGTCGCGATGGATCAGGCCGGCCTCGTGCGCCTCACCCAGCGACTGGCACACTTGCCGCAGCAGGTGCACCACCCGCTCCGCCGGCAGCGGTCCGAATCGCCCGACCAGCGCGTGGAGATCGAATCCGCCGAGCAGCTCCATCACGTGATAGAAGGTGCCGTCGTCCGAGACCCCGAAGTCGTAGAGCGCGATGGTATTGATGGAGCGCAGCATGGCCGTGGCCTGGGCCTCGCGCTCGAACCGCCGCAGCAGGAGCTGTCGCGCCTCGGGAGTATTGGCGCCGAGCACCTCGGGCCGGATCAGCTTGATCGCGGCGGGCCGGGCCAACAGTCTGTGCTCGGCCCGCCACACCTCGCCCATGCCGCCTCGTCCGAGGCGCTCGATCAGCCGATAGCTGCCAAGCTCCCGGGCCTGCCGGACGGCGGCACCGAGGCGGGAGACCACCCGCGCCCCACCATAGGCCATGAGCAGCACCACCAGATTGGGGAACACCAGGGTGAAGAAGAACTGTTCGCCCCGGAGCGGGACATTGTCGCCGAGGTGGACGTTGAGCGCGTACGCCGCGGGCACCGTCGCGAGCGAGAGAGCGGCGACGATGAGACCGACCCGTGGCGGGGCCGGCACGGCGACGCTGAACAGCATCACCCACACCGCGACCCAGGAGAGCCCGAAGCCCCCAGCGCCGTATTCGCCGTAGACGATCGGCGAGCTGATGTGGTGATACTCCGCGGCCGCAATGCCGATGCTGGAAAGGACCTCGAAGGCCAGGCCGGCCAGCGTCCGGACCCGGGTGGAGACCGACGTGCGCCCGCTTAACGCCGCCATGACGAGGCTGCCGAGAATGGAAAGCGCCGCCGGCGCCCAGAGTCCGGGAAGGCTGAAGTAGATTGCCCTGGAG
>DASSML010000187.1:0-20113 GCA_035688895.1 Gemmatimonadales bacterium | reverse complement strand
CAGCGGGTGGCCCGAGGCCGTCGAGGCGATCCGGGCCAAGCCGATCGACATGGCGGTCGTGGATCCGCTCCTGACGGGCGGGACACCCCGTCCCCACGGCATCGAGCGCCTTCGGCTTTTCTTTCCGTCGCTGCCCCTGCTGGTCTACACCGACCTGACCCCGGCCAACGCCGCGGTGCTGCTCCAGCTCGGGCGGGCCGGTATCCGGCGGGTGATCGTCCACCGCTTCGAAGACGCGCCCGCCGCGCTGCGCGGCGCGCTCCTCAGCGAGCTGGAGCAGAGCGCCTCGCAGCAGGTCATGCAGGCACTCGAGCCGACCCTGCGGGAGCTGCCATCGGAGTTGCGCGACGCGCTCGAGCTCATGCTGCACACCCCGGGCGACGGGCCGACGGTCACCGCCCTGGCCGATCGGGCCCAGCTCACCCGGCGCACCTGCGAGCGCTGGTTCACCAAGGTCGGCCTTCCCTCGCCCCGCATGGTCATGGTGCTCATCCGGCTGCTGTACGCTCACCGACTGCTGCTCGACCCCGGCTATACCGTCGAGGATGTCGCGCTCAAGCTGGGCTACAGCAAGACCAAGACGCTGCAGATGCACCTGCGGGCGGTGTTCGGCTACACCGCGGGCGAGCTCCGGGTCTCCCTCAGCGGCGAGGACGCGCTCGGGATCGTGACCCAGCGCTACTTCCACCAGCTGAACCAGGTCGCGGTGTGATGGCGCGAATCCTGATCGTGGACGACGAGCCGTCGCTGCGGCGGACCTACGAGCGGGCTCTCCGCCCGCACGGCTTCGATGTGACGGCCGTGGGCGACCCACACCTGGCCTACGAGCTGCTCGAGACCGCGGAGCACGATCTCGTGCTCCTGGACATCCACCTCCCCGGGCTCGCCGGGGACGCGCTCTATCTTGCCTTGGCTCGACGCTGGCCGCGGCTGGCCGGTCGGGTGGTGCTCATGACCGGCGATCCCGGCGCGCTCGACCGGGACTGGCCGGAGGAGCTTCGCCGACGGCCGGTCCTGCTCAAGCCGTTCGGCATCGACGCGCTGCACGACGCCGTCGTGCTGGCGCTGGCCGAGGCCGAGGCAACGGAGCCACAACGGAAACGGAACGGCGGATGACGGCTGGCCTCACCCTCGCGCCGCCCTCGGACGGCCTCGCGACCCTGCGGGAGTATCGCGACTTGGCCCCATGGGGTCTTCGCGACCTGGCGGCGCTCGCGGCCGGCGTGCTGGACGCTTCGGGGGTGGTGCCGGTGAACGCCGCGGCGCGGGCCCGGCCGAGCGAGCGGACCATCCGCTTCTATGTGGCGCGCGGACTGGTGAGCCCGCCCGACGGCCGGGGAACGGCCGCGGTCTATTCCTATCGCCACCTGCTCCAGGTGCTCGCCATCAAGCTGCGGCAAATGGAGGGCGCCACGCTGGAGGCGCTGACCCGCGAGCTCACCGGACTGACCGGCGACCTGATCGAGCGCCGGGTGGCCCTCGCCCTCGGACCGGGGCTGCCTCGGCCGGATCGCCTGCCCCTGCTGCAGACACCGGGGACCGGGCGCGGCCGGGTCGGCCGGGCGGTGCTGGGCTGGCTGACCCCGGTCGAGGCCGCCCGCGGCGGCACCGAGGTGGTCCGGCGGATCGGCGTGGCGCCGGGCGTCGAGGTGCTGATCGACCAGCAGCACCCGGTCCTTCGTCTCAACGGCGACACCGCCGCGATCGCCGAGGCGCTCCGGTCGGCGCTCGCCGGCCTCGTCACCTCCTGATCTTCCTCCCCTGAGGGTGCAGCCATGGCCACGATCGTCCTGCTGGTGGTGCTCGTCGTCGTCGTGCTCTGGATCATCGGAGCCTACAACGGCCTGATCGCGCTCAAGAACCAGGTGGCCAACGCCTGGAAGCAGATCGACGTGCAGCTCAAGCGGCGGCACGATCTGATCCCCAACCTGGTCAACACGGTCAAGGGCGCGATGGAGTTCGAGCGCGGGACGCTGGAGGCGGTGATCGCGGCGCGCAACAAGGCCGTGAGCGCCACGGGCGTGAAGCAGACGGCCCAGGCCGAAGGCGAGCTCACCCAGGCGCTGGGCCGGCTCTTCGCCCTCACCGAGGCCTATCCCGACCTCAAGGCCAATCAGAACGTGCTGCAGCTGCAGGAAGAGCTCACCAGCACCGAGAACAAGGTCGGGTTCGCCCGACAGCTCTACAACGACACCGCGACCCAGTACAACACCAAGCAGGCCACCTTCCCCACGCTGCTGGTGGCGGGCCTGGCGAAGGCCCAGCCGGCGGAGCTCTGGGAGATCGAGGACGCCGCCGAGCGGGCGGTGCCCAACGTCGATCTCTCGTTCAACAAGCCGGCGACGTGAGCGAGGACGCCAACCTCTTCGCCCAGCAGGAAGCCAATCGCCGCCGCTCCACCTGGCTCACCGTCGGATTCATCGTCTTCTTCGCCTGGGTGGGGTTCGGCGGCGACCTCGCCTTCGGTCTCCTCACTGCCGACGCACCTCCCGAGTCCTACCACCACGTGATCCCCGTCATCGGGATCTTCACCACCCTGGTCGCCGGCGGGATCTGCTGGTTCTCCTGGCGCAGCGGCGCGCAGCGGGTGCTCCGGTCCACCGGCGCGTGGGAGATCGTCGAGGCCGCCACACCGGCCCAGCGTCAGCTGGTGAACGTGGTGGAGGAGATGGCGATCGCCTCGGGCATCCCGAAGCCCAAGGTGTACGTGGTGCCGGACCCCGACCCCAACGCGTTCGCCACCGGCCGCGATGCCGAGACGGCGAGCATCGCGGTCACCGAGGGACTGCTCGAGGCCCTCAACCGCGACGAGCTGCAGGCGGTGGTGGCCCACGAGATGGCGCACATCCGCAATCTCGATATCCGGCTGATGACGTTGCTGGCGGGGATGGTGGGCGCGATCGCGCTGATGTCAGACGGGATGGGCCGGATGCTGCGGGTGGGACGCTTCGGCGGCGGCAGCCGGCGGAGCAGCAGCAACGGTGACGGCAAGGGTGGCGGCAACCCGCTCGGCCTCATCGTGCTGGTGCTCTGGCTGGTCACCCTGATCGTGGCCCCGGTGGTCTCGCAGATCCTCGCGATGTCGGTCAGCCGCAAGCGCGAGTACCTGGCCGATGCCAGCGGGGCGCAGTTCACCCGCAACCCCCTCGCGCTGGCGTCCGCCCTGCAGAAGCTGGCGGACGCCACGGCCCCCACCCGGGCGATCACTCGCGGCGCCGCCCATCTCTGCATCGTCGATCCCTCGCCCGGCCTCATGTCCGAGCGCACCGGCCTCCTGGCCGACGTGCTGGCCAGCCATCCGCCGATCGCGCAGCGGATCACCCGGCTCAGGGAGATGGGGTATCTCGGGGCCGCACCTGCCCCTGACGATGCGGGGGAGGTCAGGCAGGTCGGTGGGTAGGTGGCGAGGTGGGGAGGTGGCGTGGGTACGCTTGACGAGCTCGGGCCTGCATCCTGTGCCACTTCGCCCCCTCGCCGCCTCCCCACCTACCCACCTCGAGTACTCAGATCCACCAGGTCCGCCGTAAACGTCCCCGGGTCGAACGGCAGGGCCACGACAAGGTCCGCCCCTGCGGCCCGGGCCGGCTCGCCGTCGCCGGTGGCAAGCGCCACCAGGCGATAGCTCCGGGCCTCGGCCGGCAGAAACCCCCCGAAGGGATGGGCGCCGGCGGCATCGGTCCCGCCGCTCACCACCACCAGCCGAACACCCACGCCCTCTGCCCGGGCCTGCAGATCGGCCACGTCCGTCGCCGACTGCACCTCGAAGCCCACATGGCGAAGCAGCAGCGACACCACCCGGGTCAGGTCGTCGTCGGCCAGGAGCACCAAGGCGCGGCCCAGGCTCAGCGCCGGGGTCGCCCGGGCCGGGGTCTCCAGGTCCACCATCCGCACGCCCGCGACATAGCTCTTGGTGCGGACTTCCCGCAGCTCGCCGATCTGGCGCACGATGTCGCGAATCCGGCGGAGCGCGGTCTGGATATCCAGCAGACCCTCCCGCTGCTTCGGGTTCGCCATCGCCGGATCCGCCAGCAGCAGCTCCACGTCGGCGAAGGCGGACATGAGAGGGTTGTTGATCTCGTGGTGCAGCGTCACCGTCATCTCGCCGATGGCCGCCAGCCGCTCGGCCCGGAGCAGGTCGCGCTCGGAGGCGGCCAGCGCCTTCCGGAGCTCCCGGGCCCGGCGGACCCGCTCCAGCACCTGGGGCAGCATCTCCGCGAGCGAGGCGTCCTTGGCGAGGTAGTCATCGGCGCCGCGGCGGAGAGCGGTCGCGGCCAGCGACTCGTTGCCGTGGGCGGTGATCATCACCACCGCCGGCGGATGCGGCCGCGCCCGGATGGCATCGAGCATCTCGAGGCCGGTGCTGTCGGGCAGCTGATGATCCAGCAGGACGATGGCGATCCCGTTCCCCTCGAGCCGGTCCAGCGCCTCTCGGCCGCTGGCGGCATGCACCACTTCGGCGAATCCCTTGGCGGCCAGGATCTTGTGCACCAGCCGCACGATCATGGGGTCATCGTCGACGAGCAGGATGCGGCCCGGGGCCGCCGGCACAGGCACGATCAGACGCGCCCGTCGTCGAGAAAGACGAGCGCCTGGCGATGGCCGATCACGGTCGCGAGGGCCTCGTGCACCATCGGGTCGAGCATGCTGCCGACCAGGTCGCGCATGCGCTCGACCGCGATCTCGGGCGGCATCTTCTCCTGGTAAGGCCGGGAGGTGGTGAGGGCGTCGTAGATCTCCACCGCCCCGATGATGCGCGCGCCGAGCGGAATGTGTTCGCCGGCCAGGCGGTCGGGGTAGCCGGCGCCGTCCCAGCGCTCGTGGTGGCTCCGGACGAAAGTGATGACGTCCTTGAGATGGACCAGCGGGGCGAGGATCTGGGAGCCCACCAGCACATGCTGCTTGACGTGCTCGAACTCCGCGTCCGTGAGCGGCCCCTGCTTGTTCAGGACCTCCTCCCGAATGCCGATCTTGCCGATGTCGTGCAGCCGCCCGCCGGTACGGATCGTCTCGACGGTCTCGTCGCTGCAACCCAGCTGGGCGGCGACGCTGGCCGAGAGGTCCGCGACCCGGGCGGAATGGCCGCGCAGGTGGGGATCCTTGGCTTCCAGCGCGTTGACCAGCGCCTCCAGCGTGGCCACGGAGATCCGCTCCTGGGCGGCCTGCTCCAGCCGCCGCTCCGCCACCCGGAGCGCGACCTCCTCCTTGAGCCACTGGTTGATCTGCTGGCCCTCGAGCATGGTGTCGCGCCGGCGGAGCGCGTTCTGGATGGCGCGGCCCAGGATGGGGAGATCGATCGGCTTGATGAGGTAGTCGAGGGCGCCGCGTTGCATGCAGAGCGCCGCGCTGGTGGCGTCGTTCACTGCGGTGAGCATGAGGAGCGCCAGGTTGGGCTCCAGCTCGAGCACCCGGGGCACCAGGTCGATGCCGCTGGCGCCGGGAAGATTCACGTCCAGCAGCATGCCGGTGACCTTGTGCCGCTCGAGCAGCGCGAGCGCCTCTTCCCCGGTGGCCGCCGTCGCGACTTCGTACCCTTCGTGGACGAGGTACTTCCTGACCGAGTTCCGAATCGCCTCTTCGTCGTCCACTACCACCAGCGTCACCGGGCCGTCAGGCACACGCACTCCTGCCACGGGAGCCGGACCTCGGGGCGGACCGGCGTCTCACAGGGCGAAACTGGATGGCTCAGGGAACCTGAAAGCTAGGGGCCGGGCCGGACCGGGTCAATCGCCGTCTACGAAGGCGACGGCGACCCGCTCGGGGATGATTCCCGCCTCGAATCCCCGTTCCAGCAGGCGCTGCACCGCCTCCCGCCCGCGCGGCCCGTAGTCCACCGTCCAGTGATTGACGTACATGCCCACGAACGTATCCGTCCGCTCGTCGCCGATGCCGCGGTTGTACTGCCTGGCGTGGGCCAGGGCCGGGGCGCGGTGCTCCAGGCCGTAGACGATGCTGGCCTTGAGGTCGCGCGCGATCTGAGCGGTGACCGCCGGTCCGAGGTCCCGCCGCACCGCGTTGCCGCCCAGCGGAAGGGGTAATCCGGTGTCCTCCATCCACCAGGCGCCGAGGTCGGCCCAGAGATGCAGCCCGCCATCGGCATAGGTGAGCTGGCCCTCGTGGATCAGCAGTCCCACCTCGACCTCGCCCCGCTGGACCGCCTCCTCGATCCGATCGAACGGCACCACGACCGGCTCGAAGTCGGGTTGGTAGAGGCGGAGCGCGAGGTAGGCGGTGGTCAGGAGCCCGGGCACGGCCACGCGCCGCCCCCGCAGCGCGGCCCGGGGGTCGGCGGGCGGCGCAGTGGCGGCGACCAGCCGGGGCCCGTAGCCGTCGCCCATCGAGGAGCCGGAGCCGAGGAGGGCGTATTCCCGCCAAAGGTAGGCGTAGGCGTGGATTGAGACCGCGGTCACCTCCAGCTCACCCCGCCGGGCGCGCTGATTGAGCGACTCGATGTCGGCGAGCTCGTGCACGTAGCGCAGATCACCGGTGTCGAGCTTCCCCTCGGCGAGGGCGTAGAACATGAAGGCGTCGTCGGAGTCGGGGCTGTGGGCGACGTGGATGGTACGGGGCATGATAGTCGGGGTGGAAGGTGGCACGGTGGCTCGGTGGCTCGCCACCTACCGCTTGGCGCTCTGTTTGAACTCCTCGATCACCGGCGCATGGTCCCGGTACTCCGGCCGGCCGGCGGCCGACTCGGCGGCGTAGTGCGTGTGGAACTCGCTCCGGGCCCGCGCCGCGGCGGCGCTGTCGCCCGCCAGCTCGGCGGCACTGCCCAGGACGACGTAGCCCAGCAGGTGCCCCGGGTTCTCCCGCAGAATGGTGTCGGCCAGGGCGCGCGCACCGGCCAGGTCTCCGGTCTGGAGCCGGAGCACCGCGGCGTGGTAGCGGGCGTCCGCGTCCACCGTATCGAGCTGGGTGTAGGCGCCGAGGGCCATCGGCGTGAACCGCAGGACCTGCGCGCTGTCCCCCCGCTGGGCCGCTTCCATGATCCGGTTGAACAGTCGATCGAACCGCTCGCGGGGCGACATCTGGCTGATGTCCGGGGCGGCCCCGGTCGGGACATCCGACGACGCGGTCCCGCCGGCCCCGGGGTTGGCCATCTGGGGGATTGCCGGCGCGGGCTGCTCCCGCTCGACCCGCCAGACGATGGCGCCGATCAGGATGGCGCAGAGGGCCGCCGCCACGAGCCACGCCCGCCGATCGGCTTCCGCCGGACGCGCCGCGGGCGGGGCGGCCTCCACCGGCTCGCCGCATCGGTGGCAGAAGCGCGCCTGGGCGGAGAGCGCCGCTCCGCAGTGACGGCATCCGCGAGGACTCAGACTGGCGCCGCAGGCACTGCAGAAACGGCCCGAGGCCGGCGTCCCACAGGCCGGACAAGGGCCGGCCTGTGCTGCCGAAGACGAGGGGGCGGTCATGGGAGTGGAAGCGTACACCGGTCGGTACGGGGCGGGTAGGGCGTCGGTGGCGGGCCGGTGCAGGTGCGCTTACCGTTAGCGGTCCACGGGGCCGCCGCCCCGCCGTTCCCCTTCGCCCGGGTTCCAGCCATGGCCCAGCAGAAACCCCGGTCGCCCGGCCCGGCCGAGCGGCCGAGCCTCGAAGGTTTCCCCCTCGACCTGAGCGGAGCGGGGAAGGACGACCTCCTTGCCCTCGCCCGGCGCTTCGGGGTGGACTTCCTCCGGCTGCAGTTCACCGACATCCTGGGCGTGAACAAGAACGTGGAGGTCCCCCGGGGCCAGTTCGAGAAGGCCCTCGACGGCGAGATCATGTTCGACGGGTCCTCGATCGAGGGGTTCGTGCGGATCGAGGAGTCGGACATGCTGCTCAAGCCCGACCTGGGGACTTTCCGCATTCTCCCCTATGACGACGAAGGCGGGCGGGTCGCACGGCTGCTCTGCGACATCTACACCCCCGACGAGGAGCCCTTCGCCGGCTGCCCCCGCACCACGCTCAAGCGCCAGGTCGAGCGGGCCCGGAAGCTGGGATTCACCATGATGGCGGGGTGCGAGGCGGAGTTCTTCCTGTTCGAGAAGTCGGCCGACGGCGCCCCGACGCCGGTCACCCACGACTCGGCCGCCTACTTCGATCTGGGGCCGGTGGACCGGGGCGAGGAGATCCGGCGGGTCATCATCGAGCAGCTGCTGGAGATGGGATTCGAGGTGGAGGCGGCCCACCACGAGGTGGCCACGGGCCAGCACGAGATCGACTTCCGCTACGCCGACGTCCTCACCACGGCGGACAACCTCACCACCTTCAAGTTCGTGGTGCGGAACGTGGCCAATCGGTACGGCTTCCTCGCGTCGTTCATGCCGAAGCCGATCGAGGGCATCAACGGCAGCGGGATGCACACCCACCAGTCGCTGTTCCGGGGCAAGGACAACGCCTTCTTCGATCCCAAGGCCGAGTTCCAGCTCTCCCGCGTCGCGCTGAGCTACATCGAGGGCCTGCTGCAGCACGCCCGCGGGTTCTGCGCGGTCACCAACCCGCTGATCAACAGCTACAAGCGCCTGGTGCCCGGGTACGAGGCGCCGGTCAACGTGGCCTGGTCGATGCGCAACCGCTCGCCCCTGGTCCGCATCCCCGACCGCCGCGGGCTGGGCACGCGGTGCGAGCTCCGCATGCCGGACCCCTCCTGCAATCCCTACCTCGCGCTCACGGTGCAGCTCGCGGCCGGGCTCGACGGCGTGGAGCGGAAGCTCCAGGCACGGGAGCCGGTGAACCGGAACATCTTCACCATGAGCTACCGCGACCGGCGGAAGTACCGGATCGACGAGCTCCCCCGCGACCTGCACGAGGCGCTGGAGATGTTCGAGAAGGACGCGGTGGTGAAGGCCGCGCTGGGCGAGCACCTGACCCAGCGCTTCCTCGAGGCCAAGCGGAACGAAGTGCTGGAATACAACCGGCAGGTCAGCCGGTGGGAGATCGAGAGCTACCTGGGGCGCTACTGACGCCGCTCAACAGCAGACTCACCGTCCCGTAGGGGAACGGCAGGTCGAGCTGCACCGGCAGCCGGCGGGCGTCGTCGGTGAGCTTGAGGCTCATGGTGCTGCCGTGGGCGGTGACCTCGAGCGCAAGGCCCGGGACGGTGGTACCGTCGAACAGGGTCAGATTCTCCCGGCCGACGACCCGCACCTGGATCGGGTTGTAGCCCGTCCGGAAGTACCGGGAGATGGTGTAGCTCCGGCCCACCTCGAGCGGAGCGGTCCGGAGATAGTAAAGGAAGGCGAGTTCGTCGAGCGCATCGCGAGGGGCGACCCAGTCCTGGGCCCCGCCCTCTTCGCGATAGCGACTCGAGTCGGGCACGATCTGGTAGCGCTGCTCCTGGACGCTGTTGCCCTGGACCATCTTCCGGTGAAAGCGCAGGGACGCGAATCGGGTCGACCGGGCCCACGAGGTGAGCTCGTAGCGGACCCGGATCCCCGGTGGGCCGCCCTCGCCCGCCAAGGCGAACACGAACGCCTCGCTGCCGCGCTCCTGGGTCATGCCGCTCACCTTGGCGGTGGCGGTGCCGATCGGGAAATACCCCAGCCTCGCCTCGTAGCTCAGGGTCTCGCCGACGGCGAACGGGTAGGGGGCGGGGGCGGCCAGGCGGGCCAGCAGGGCGACCTGCGTGAGCAGAACGGAAACAGTCATGGTTACCGTGGATCGAGGGGTGACGAAGATACCGGAATATAAGTCGGATGCCTCGGCCCTTCGCCCGGTCGCCCTGCTGCTCGATCTCGATGGGACGCTGTACACGGGGGGCGCCCCGATTCCCGGGGCGCCGGCCCTCCTGACCCGGCTCCGGAGCCGGGGCGTGCCGTTCCGGCTGGTGACCAACACCACCACCCGGAGCCGGAGCATGCTGGTCGAGCGGCTGCGGGGCTACGGCTTCGAGGCCGCACCCGAGGACATCTTCACCGCCACACTCGCGGGAGCCGCGGCCGTCCGCGCAGCGGGGCATCGGGTGGTCGCGCCGTTTCTGCCGGCCGCCGCGCTGGAGGACCTGGCCGGGCTCCAGCTCTCCGGTGGCGTGGCCGGCGCGGCGCGGAGCCGCCCCGACGTCGTCCTGCTGGGCGACCTCGGGCAGGGCTGGTCCTACGCCCTGCTCCAGGAGGCGTTCGAGCACCTGATGGCGGGCGCCGAGCTGGTGGCGCTCTCCCGCGACCGCTACTTCCAGCAGGGCGACGGGCTCGCGCTCGATGCCGGGCCCTTCGTCGCCGCGCTGGAATACGCTACCGGCCGGACAGCCCGGGTCGCCGGCAAGCCCAGCTCCGATTTCTACGCGGCCGCCCTGGCCAGCCTGGGCGTCACCGGGCCGGCAGCGATGGTGGGCGACGATCTCTGGTCCGACGTCGATGGCGCCCAGCGCGCGGGGCTGGCGGGCTGGCTGGTCCGGACCGGGAAGTTCCGGGAAGAGCTCCTCCGGAGCAGCGGCATCCGACCCGACCGGATCCTGTCCAGCGTGGCGGCGCTGGCCGAGGAGTGAGGGTGCGGCTGCTGTCCTGGCTCCTGCTGCTCGTGCCACTGCCGCTCCTCGCGCAGGGGCGGGATTCCACGTCCGCGTCTCCCCGCAGCGACAGCACCATCGTGCGGGCCGTCGAGCTCGACCGCCGCGACGTCTTCGACCCCACCGAGACGGGCTTCGTTCCACGGGTGGCGAACGCACTCCACATCCAGACCCGCGCGGTTGTCGTGCGACGCGAGCTGCTCTTCCATGCGGGCGAGCCGTACGACTCGGCGAGCGTGGCCGAGTCGCAGCGGAATCTGCGGGCCCTCGGCGTCTTCCGGCGGGTGACCATCGACTCGGTCCGCACCGACTCAGGCCTGGTCATGAAGGTGGTCACGCGGGACGGATGGAGCACCAGAACCGACCTGCGATTCCGCAGCGTGGGGGGCGACGTGGAATACACCATCGGCCTGGTGGAGGACAACCTGCTCGGCACCGCCAGCAGCGCGTCGGCCCGCTACCGGAAGACCACCGACCGGAGCACCGTCGCGCTCGGCTTCCGGCGTCCCCGACTGTTCGGCGGGGAGGTCGGCCTGGGACTGGCCTACGAAGATCGCTCCGACGGTCGGCTGGCGGCGGCGGCCCTGGAGCAGCCCTTCTATTCGTTGACGAGCCGTAATGCCTTCCGGCTGGAGGGCGAGAACCACGACGAACGGGTGCTGCGCTTCTTCGAGGGTGAGGCGGAGGCCAGCGACAGCCTGCGGCGGCGGTATACGCTGGTGCGGGCCACGGCGGCGCGGGCCGTTCAGGCCTCGTCCGCCGGATACGTTCGCCTCGGCATGCAGGCCCAGGTCCGCCGCGATGACTTCGTTCCGGAGGGGCAGACCGATCTGTTCGAGAAGACGGTGACCGGCGCGTTCGGCCCCTACGTCTCCTGGAACAAGGCTCGATTCCTGGTCACCAAGGGGGTCGCCGGGTTCGCCCGGGAGGAGGACGTGGACCTCGGCACCACGGTGACCGCGAGCCTCATGCTGGCACCGTCGGCCTTCGGCTACGACCGGGACGGGATCGCGCCGCTGATCACCAGCCGGATCGGCGTCGCGCTGCCCAGCGGGTTCGGCTATCTGGAGGGGCTGGCCGGAGGACTCTACAACGGCGCCGGTCTCGACTCCGGCGCGGTGCAGGTCGCGGGAACCGCCGTGCTCAAGCCCCGCCCGGGGCATGTCGCCATCCTGCACGCCGAGGCCGGCTGGCTGGAGAATCCGCTGCCGGGGGCGGAGTTCGACCTGGGCCTGAGCCTGGGGCCCCGTGCCTTCGGAAGTCACGCATTCACCGGAGACCGGTCGTTCATGACGACGGCCGAGTACCGGATCACGGTGGCGGAAAATTTCCTGGGCCAGGCGGGGATCGGCGTCGCGGGATTCGTGGACTACGGAGGTGCGTGGTACGCGGGGTCGCGGCGCCGGACCGGCTGGGATACCGGGGTGGGCGTTCGTCTCGGAGCCACCCGGGCCTCTGATGTCGGTGCGGTGCGGCTCGACCTGGCGCACCGCTTCGCCAACGACGTGGACACCGCGGGCTGGGTGATCGCGATCGCGAAGGGGTTCGTCTTCGCCCCGCTGGGTCGCCGGGCGCTCTGAGCCGGGCTACACCGCCAGGTACCGAGTCACCAGCAGCGCTACCGCGATCACCAGGATGATGAGCAGCACCAGCGCCAGGACGGTGATGCCGCGGCGGTTCCGCAGCGGGGCGACGAGGTCGGGCATGCGATCCTCCGGGATTGGGTCTTCCGGATTCTAGGCGGGCGGGTTGCGTCCGACCACCACCACGGGCTCATTGCGAGCATGGACGCGTCCCCGGCACCCGAAACGCCCGCGGTGGAAGAAGCCACTCCACTGGTCGGGGCGGCGCTCGCCGTCGGGCTCATCATCGCCGCGGCGGCGATGTTTCTGTTCGTCTGGCTGGGCGAAGAAATGCTCGAGGGGGAGACCCGGTCGGTCGATCTCTGGATCCGCGACACGATTCACGGCCATGCCGGTCCCGGGCTCACCACGGTCATGGTCGCGGCGAGCCGATGGGGCGCCCCAGGCGTGCTCGCGATCCTGGGGGTGGTGGCTGCGGGGGTCTTCCTGATGGAAGGCTGGCGGCGAGCCGCGCTCCTGGTCGCCCTCACCATGGCCGGCGCCGGCCTGCTGGATACGCTGCTCAAACATCTCTATGGCCGGGCGCGCCCCCTGCCGCTGTTCGATTTCTACCCCTCGCCCCACTCCTTCAGCTTTCCCAGCGGCCACGCGCTCTTCGCGACCTGCTTCTTCGGCGGGGTCGCAGTGCTCACCTCGCACCGGTTCCGCCATCCCGCCACCCAGGTTGCGGTCTGGATCGTCGCGGTGCTCGCCATCGGGCTGATCGGGATTTCGCGGATCTACCTCGGGGTCCACTATCCGACCGACGTGCTGGGCGGATTGGCCGCCGGGGCGGTCTGGGTGGGGACCGTCGCCTTCGGCGACCGCCTGGCCGAGCATCAGCGGCGCCGCCGGACGCATTAGTCTGCTTGCGAAGCCGATCGGCACCGTCCATACTGCACCAGTTGCGAACGCTCGGCCGAGCCCGGTGGCTCGTCTGCCCGCCCACCTCACGGTTTTACGCAGCCTGACCAGCCTCACCGTCCCGTCCGTCTCCCGATGAGACGCCGGAACGCTCTCCCACCCGAGCCCGCCATTTCGCACGGCACTGGACCATTATGCGCAGACTGCGCATCGGAGTGCTGGACCTCGCCACCAAGAGCCAAAGGCCCTCACTGTACGGGCGACTCATGCACGCCAACCTCGCCAGCATCATGCCGCAGGCGATCGCGGTCTGGTGCGAGCAGGCGGGGCACGAGGTTACCCTGTGCTGCTTTACCGGGGTGGAGGACCTGCTCACCGAGTTTCCCGAAGGCCTCGATCTGGTGCTCATCGGGGCCTTCACCCAGTCGGCCCAGGTGGCGTATGCCCTGAGCCAGTTCTATCGGAGCCGGGGGGCGGTCACCGTGCTGGGGGGTCCCCATGCGCGGTGCTACCCCGAGGACGCGGTCAAGTACTTCGACTACGTGCTCGGCTTCACCGACCGGGGGGTGATCGAGGAGCTGCTGCGCGATCCCGAGCCTCAGCGGCCGGTGGGCGTCACGCTCGGCTCAGCGCGCCAGCCGGCCGAGCTGCCCAGCCTGGCGGAGCGATGGAAGTTCGTGGAGGCGACCCTGGCGAAGGCCCCCACCATCAAGATCGTACCGATGCTGGGGAGTCTGGGGTGTCCGTACACCTGCAGCTTCTGCATCGACTCCACGGTGGAGTACCAGCCCCTGGGCTTCGAGCAGCTCCGGGACGACCTGGCGTTTCTGCTCACCAAGGTGCCGCGGCCGATCGTGGGCTGGCACGATCCCAACTTCGGGGTCCGCTTCGACGACTATATGGAGGCGATCGAGTCGGCCGTGCCGGTGGGCCGGATGCGCCACATCGCCGAGAGCAGCTTGTCCCTCCTGGGGGAGCCGCACCTGAAGCGCCTTCGGCACAACGGATTCGGGGCCATCCTACCGGGCATCGAGTCGTGGTACGACTTGGGGAACAAGTCCAAGACCCGGCGTACGGGACTCGACAAGGTCCGGCAGGTGTCCGAGCACGTGAACATGATTCTGCGCTACATCCCCTACATCCAGACCAATTTCGTGCTCGGCCTCGACGGGGACGAAGGGCCCGAGCCGTTCGAGCTCACCAAGGCCTTCGTCGACCTGGCGCCGGGAGCGTTTCCGGCCTACTCGCTGCTGTCGGCGTTCGGGCGCGCGGCACCGAGCAATCTCGAGTACCAGCGGGCCGGGCGGGTGATCCCCTTCCCGTTCCACTTTCTCAACAACAATCATGCGATGAATGTGCGACCCAAGCACTACGGATGGCGGGAGTTCTACGATGGGCTGATCGACGTGACCCGGTATTCGTTCTCCTGGCGGGCGATCGGGCGCCGGATCCCCGCGACGGCCGGCGCGATCCCCAAGTGGATGAATTTGGTCCGCGCGCTGTCCTCGGAGGGATTCGGCCGGATCCGCTATCACACGATGATCAGGCGTCGGCTGGACACCGACCGCGAGCTGCGCGCGTTCTTCGACGGGGAGACGACGGAGCTGCCGGCGTTCTACCGCGACCGGATCAGGCAGGACCTCGGGCCGCTGTGGTCCTACCTGCCGCCCGAGTCACTGATGCACGATGCCAATGCCTACCTCAAGACCTCTCCGCACCCGGTACGACTGGCGGTCGCCGGCAAAGCCGCCGCCCGCTAGGCCTGGCGCCGAAGGTCCGCCGCCCGGGTGCGCTGCTCCAGCTCGGTCATGGCCCGGCGGTGGCCGCCGCGGAACTCGAAGTGCTCTTCGCTCATGACCCGGTCCGCGTCAGGAATGCTGGCGGCGGTCAGGTGCCAGAGCAGGAGCTGCCGGCCGATGTCGGACGCCCGCATCCAGACGCCGGGCTCGACGGCCGGGTACAGCTCGGCGTACTCCGGCCGGAGCTTCGCCTCCCGAATACTGCCATTGATCACGATTCCTCCTTCGCGTGCGCCGGCGGGTTGACGCGGAGGCCGCCCGGCACTCTCTTGCTCACCGCTCCCCCCGTCACGCCGAGGCCCCGATGGATGACGCGGCCGCCGATACCATCTGCAAGCGCGCCAGGGTCGAGCTGGTCTTCCTCCTGGCCCACCAGCGGAACCCGCGAAGCAAGCAGCGGCGGGACTGGGCCCTGCTCCGAAGCCTCGTCCGCGACGCGCTCTCGTCCGGCCCGCGGGCGGACCAGTTGCAGGAGGGGCCCTGGGCAGTGGGCCAGCGCCGGCTCAAGAAGCCCGGCCGCGGCGGCCTCATGTTCGTACCGCTGGTGTGCCGGGGGAGCACCGAGATCATGATGCCGACCCCACAGGACGCCGAAGAGCTGGTGGCTTTTCTCAACTGGTGCCGGATGCCGGAGCTCGGCGCGCGATGACCCAGTGCCGAACTTGCCGCCGCCGGTGAACAAGGGCAAGTCCGGGTCGGACGATCCGCTACGATGCTGCAACTCTGCTCACCTGGTGCAAGACGTGTCCGACGTACGATCCGAAGTTGATCGCATGGTACACCGCTGGGGCAGGCTCGCCGTCGGTGCCCTCGCGGTTCTCGTGGGGGCGGCCTTGCGTCCGGCTCCGCTCCGGGCGCAGGAGCTGCTCGACCGGACGCCCAACCTCTCCGGCGGCTGGGTCTCCTACCCCGGGACGGTGCACTTCAACTTCCTGCATCGCTTCACCTCCAGCGACGCGCCCGAGCGGAAGGTCACCAGCGCACCGACGTTCCTGCTTGCGGCCGGACTCCCGGGCCGGCTGCTGGCCGGCTTCCACTACGCGACCAACTCCACGCTGGCGCCGAACTATCCCAACGAATGGGAGTTTTTCGGGCGCTTCGGGGCGCTGCGCCAGACGGAGGGCGCGCCGCTCGACGTGTCCGCCCAGGCGGACTACAACCTGGCGTCGGACGGTCCCGACGGGGAGATCTCGGCGGCGCGTCGGCAGGGGCCGGTGCGAGTCCTCGCGGCCGTCCGGGTGCTCTCGCCGCTGGACGACGAGGATGGCGCCCAGGTGGCCGTGGCGGGCGGCGCGACGCTGCGTCTGGCCCGCGACGTGGCCATCGCGGCCGACGTCGGCAGCCTGACCGATCGCCGTCCGGGGGAGGATGTCGCATGGGGGGCCGCCCTCCAGCTCGGGATCCCCCATTCGCCCCACACGTTGTCGCTCCAGGTAGGAAATACCAACACGGCGACCCTCCAGGGCGCCTCCCGGGGCGGCACCACCCGGTACGGCTTCGAGTTCACTATCCCGATCACACTGGCCCGGTACTTCGGCGGCAAGCAGCCGCCGGCTCCGGCAGCCGCGCCCCCGGCCGCCGCCGCGCAGGCGCCCCCGCCGCCGGCCGCCGGGGATACGGTGGATGTCACCATCGAGGGGCTCGGCTTCCACCCGGGCAAGGTCGTGGTGGCGCCCGGCACGGCGGTGCGCTTTACCAACCGCGACCGACTGGTGCATACCGTCACGGCGAATGCCGAGGGGTTCGATTCGGGTGAGATTCAGCCCGGCCAGAGCAAGGTTCTGGTGTTCACCCAGCCCGGGGCGCATCCGTTCCACTGCACGCCGCACCCCTTCATGGCCGGCACCATCGAGGTGCGCGCGCCATGAGCCTCGTCGGCCGGGCCTTGGTCTGGGGGGCGGCCGGCGCTATCGCGCTGGCGGCCGCGGCCGCGTGCTTCTCGGATCGCTCCGGCACCGGGCCCGTGACCGGCACCTGCCAATTGCCGGTCGAGGATAGCGTTCCCGGATCCGTCGTCGTTCCGATCAGCAATTTCGCGTTCCTCCCGGCGGAGGTGCGCATCCGCGCAGGACAGACCGTCACCTGGCTCAACTGCGAGGCCGACGCCACCGCGCATACCACCCACTCGAACGATGAATTGTGGAGTTCGCCGCTGCTGTCGTCCGGTACCGCGTTCAGCCACACGTTCGACCAGCCCGGCACCTTCGACTACCACTGCGATCCCCACCCCTTCATGACCGGGCGCGTGGTGGTCGAATAGCAGGTCCTTCCACCCTGCCGGGAAGGGGTCTAGCTTCAATTTGGACCCTTCGTCAGGGACAGTGTGGCCCCCACTCGTGCGACAGTGCCGATGCCAGCGTTTCACGCCCGCCCGGGCCCCCGTGGCGGGCGAGGGTCGGCGAGCGTCGGGGTGCCGGGCTTTACCCTGACACCCGGCCGGCACCTCCGAGGCAGCGCCCTCGGCTGGCACGACCATGAGTCTCCTACGATCTGCTGCGTGCTGCAGGGCGGATTCACCGAGTCGTGGCGCGGGGGGTCGCTGATCTGCAGTCCGGGCACCATCAAGGTCACGCCCGCGGGCGACCGCCACTGCGACAACTTCGGCAAGAGCGACGTCCGGGGGCTGCTGGTCGAGGTGTCCCCCGACCGGGCCGACGCGATCCGTCCCTATTCGGCGGTGCTGGACCAGCGGCGCTCATTCCAGGGCGGCCCCGCCGCGACCATCGCGCGCCGGCTCCAGGAGGAGCTGCGCAGCCCGGACGACGCGGCCCTCCTCGCCATCGAAGGACTACTGCTCGAGCTGGTGGCGACCGTATCGCGGATCGAGCCGGACACCCCGGCTCGACGGCCCTCCGAGTGGCTCGAAGCCGCCCGCGACCTGATTCACGCCGATCCCACCGCACGGATCAGCCTCGCGGGTCTCGCGGAGGCGGTCGGAGTCCATCCCATCACGCTCGCGCGCGGCTTCCGGGCGAGCTACGGCTGCTCGGTGGGCACGTACGTGCGGCGGCTCAGGGTGGAGCTGGCGGGCCGCTGGCTGACCGATACCGACCTGCCGCTGGCGGAGATCGCGCTGGCCGCGGGGTTCTGCGACCAGAGCCACTTCTCCAATCTGTTCCGCCGCATCATCGGAGTGACGCCCTCCCACTACCGCCGTCAGGCGCGCGGCTGAACGACTTCCGCGGGCCGCCCGCGGGGTTCTCCCTCGGACCGGGTTTCGGGTATATTGAGTGCCCCGCAGGCTCGCCCTGTGTCTCGGCGCCGTAGCCAAGTGGTAAGGCAGAGGTCTGCAAAACCTCCACCCCCGGTTCGAATCCGGGCGGCGCCTCTCTCCCCCTTCCTCCGTCGGTTCGCCTTCCCCTTCGGCCAGCGCCATGCGGGCCCTAGGCGCCGCGCCACTCCTGTGAAAATCGCTGCGCCGGCACCACGGGCTCCTCCGCCGAGGGCTCGTCCTGGGTGGCGCCGCGCTCGAGTGCCCATTCGATGAACCCGCGTGGAGGGTGTCGCGCGCCCTCCAGCAGGAGATAGCTCGCGCTGGCCAGGCCGTCCCAGCCGCGGAGTCCGGTGAGGTCGGCCCCGCGGAAGTCGGTCGTCATCGCGACCGCTCCGCGGACCTGCGCGTTGGTCAGCCGGGAATGACTCAGGTTGGCGCCGGTGAGGTCGGCGCCGGTGAGGTCCGCCTGCTCCAGGTTGACGTTCCTCAGATCGGCGCCCCGCAGATTGGCGTGCTTGAGCGAGGCCAGCCTCATGTCGGCTCCCGGAAGGACCAGCCCCTCGAGCCAGGCGCCGTCGAGCTGGACACCGGCGAGCGAGACCTCGTTGCGGACGACATCCTGCAGGGCGTCGATCCTACCGCCGCTGCCGCCTTTCCCCTGTGCGGTGTTCACCACCTGCCACGCCTGATAGTTGGCCGCCTTGCGAGCGATCTCGGCCGCCTTCTGCTCGGCCTGCCGCCGCTCGCCGCGGCCGAGCCAGAGCTGCCGGGCGCCCCACAGGAAGACCAGCGCCTCCGCGATCTTGATGATGTTGGCGACGATGGCAATGTCGTATGCGAAACCGGAATTCACGTGCGCTGCACGGACGGATTTGGACCCGTGGAACCTGACTCCGATCCGTCACAACTGCGTCACGCCGGCCCGTCAAGTCAGCCGTCTTCCAGTCCCCGCATCATCACCTGGTCGGTCTGGGTGTCCTTCCCCAGCTGGAACGGCTGGGCTCCCACCTCCCGGAAGCCGACCTTGCGATAGAACGCGATCGCCCGGGCGTTGCGCTCCCAGACGGCGAGGTAGATGGTCGCCCGCCCCAGGGCCCGGGCTCGCGCGAAGGTCTCCGCCATCAGCGTCCGAGCGACCCCCTGACCGTGCCAGCGCCGGTCCACGTAGAACCGGAGCAGCTCGATAGGGTCGACTCCGGTGACGCTGGCGGGAGCGGGGCCGTCGCGCAGCTGGGCATACCCCGCGAGGTCCCCTTCCATCTGCGCCAGCAGGGTGACCCGGTCGGGCGCGGTCAGCTCCTGGCGCTGGCGATCGATGGCATAGGTCGCCGCGCAGTAGGCGTCCATGTCGTCGGGTTCGTTGTCGGGGCCGAAGGTCTCGCGAAAGCTGCGCTCGCCGAAGGCCGCGACCGCGGCGGCATCGTCCGGCCCGGCGAGGCGGATGGTCAGCGGTATCGTCGTCATGGACGGCAATATTTCCGCGGTCCGCCCGGCCGGTCCAGGCCTCGCCCTCGCTCACTCGACCGACACGGGGCGTGGACTGTCATCGTCGTCCCCGGACCGTGAGAGATCCCGTGCGGTCTCCACCAGGGTGACGAACTCCGTGCGGTACCCTTCCGGATCTGCCCCGCGGGCGCCTCGCGCGAGCGCGATGACCCGGTCGAACGTGGCGCTGCCGCGATGCTCCGAGTCGCGGAGCAGCATCGCGAAGGATGCGACCGCGCTGGCGAAGCGGAAGTCGTCGCCGGGCTCGGCGCCGCGATCGGCGAGCGGCCGGGTAAGGAGCCGGCTGGTCGAGCCGGACGGCGTCTTGTAGCGCACGCGCAGCGTGAGCAGGTCCCGCGAGGCGCGGGCCGACGGGCGGACCGACATGTGCTGATAAGTCAGACTGTCATCGGCCCGCGTCACCGGGTCGGCGCCGACCGGGACCACCTCGTACAGCGCGGTCACCGACTGGCCGGCTCCGAGCTCGCCGGCATCCTTCCGATCGTCCGCGAAGTCTTCCCGCGCGAGCAGCCGGTTCTCGTATCCCAGGAGCCGATACGCCTGCACCCGGGCGGGGTTGAACTCGACCTGGATCTTCACGTCCTTGGCCACGGTGAACAGGGTGCCGCCGAACTCGCGCACGAAG
>DASSML010000186.1:0-2823 GCA_035688895.1 Gemmatimonadales bacterium | reverse complement strand
CGCGCGGGCTCCGCTGCCTGGCCTTCTCCACCATCAGCAACCCGGCGGCCGGCACGACCCACGAGCGCCTGAATCACGCGGACGTGATCGCCACGACCCGGGAGGTGGCGGGGAGCCTGGAGCGATTGGTGGAAGGGGTCGTTACGGCGTTGTAGGCAGGGCAGGCACGCGGTGGTCCAGCGGGCCGTGTCCCCGGCCCAGACCGGGGGCCGCGGCGATGGCGCGGTGGACGTAGTCGAGGGCATCCTCGACGGCACGCGCCAGCGGACGCCCCAGTGCGAGCCCGGCGGTCACCGCGGCGGAGAGGGTGCAGCCGGTCCCGTGGGTGGAAGTGGTGGCGAGGCGCTGGCGGCGATAGTGCCGGGTGCCGTCGGCGGTGACCAGCATGTCGATGACCTCATCGCCGGTTAGATGGCCGCCCTTGACCAGCGCGGCCGCCGCGCCGAACCGGAGCAGCGTCTCGCCGGCGCGCTGCATCGACGGCAGGTCGTGCGCGGCGCGCCCCGTCAGGATGGCCGCCTCCTCCAGGTTGGGCGTGACCAGCGCCGCGAGCGGGAGCAGGCTCTCGCGGACCACTTCCTCGGCCTCCGAGGTCAGCAGGCGGTGGCCGGAGGTCGAGACCATGACCGGGTCCACCACCAGCGGGGTCCAGCCGTTCTCGCGCACGGCCTTGGCCACCAGGCGGACGAGCCCGACCTCGGCGAGCATGCCGGTCTTGAGCGCGTCGGGGGGCAGGTCCTCGGCCAGGGCGGTGAGCTGCTCGCCCACCATGGCTTCGCTCACCGCCTCGACGGCGCGCACGCCGACGGTGTTCTGCGCGGTGAGGGCGACGATGACCGAGGTGCCGAACACCCCGAATTGCTGGAAGGTCTTGAGATCGGCCTGGATCCCGGCGCCTCCGCCGGAGTCCGAGCCCGCGATGGTCAGGGCGACCTTCATCTGTCGAGCGTGTCCATGGGTGGCTCCCTGCTGACCACGATTCGCGATCTCCACCGCCGCCGGGGCCGGGAGCGCCGCGGCCTGGCGCTGGCCGAAGGGGTGCGGCTGGTGGAGGAGGCCCTGGCCGCGCGGATCCCGATCCGCGGCGCGGCCGTGGCGCCCGGGCTGGAAGGTACTCCCCGCGGCACCGCGCTCAAGAGCGCATTGGAGCGGGCGGGCGTGCGGGTGGAGACGGTGAGCGACGCCGAGCTCGAAGACCTGGCCGATACGGACCAGCCGCAAGGCGTGGTTGCGGTGATCGAGCCGAGGGCGTGGCGGCTGGAGGATCTGACGCCGGACCCTGGACGACCGGTCGTCGTGCTCGACGGGGTGCAGGATCCCGGCAATGTGGGCACCATTCTGCGGACCACGCTCGGCCTGGGTGGGGCAGGGGTGGTGGCCCTCAAGGGCACCGCGGACCTGCACAACGCCAAGGTGGTCCGCGGCAGCATGGGCGCCCTGTTCCGATTGCCCGCCGTGGCGGCGGACGTGACCGAGTATCTCGCGTGGGCCAAGGCCTCCAGCGTCGAAACCTGGGTCACGGCCGCCGACGGCGAGCCGCTGCGGCGGTCGGGCGAAGCGAGAGGCCCTCGGCCCCGGGTAGCGCTGGTGCTGGGCAACGAGGGTGCGGGTGTCGGAGCCGCTCTGTCGGCGGCGGCGCAGCGGCGGGTGGCCATCCCTCTCGCGCCCGGGGCCGAATCACTCAACGTGGCCGTGGCGGCGGGGATCCTTCTCTACGAGGTCGCGCGTGATGTTTGACGGTGTGCCGCTGGGCATCCTGGTCGGAGCCGCGACGGTGTTCGGCGCGGTGTTCGGAAGCTTCCTCAACGTCTGCATCCTTCGCTGGGGCGCCGAGCCGAAGCAGTCGGTGGTGCGGCCGCCGTCGCGCTGTCCCCGCTGCGGCCATTCGCTCAGCTGGTACGAGAACGTGCCGGTCCTTTCCTGGCTCGCCCTGCGTGGCCGGTGCCGCGGCTGCGGGCTGCCGATCTCCATCCAGTACCCGCTGATCGAGCTGGCGGTGGCAGCGATCTGGGGCGGCATGGTCTGGTGGTTCGGTGCCGGTCTCGCCGCGGTGGCGGGGGCCGTCTTCTTCACCATTCTGCTCGGGATCGCCGTGACCGACGCCCGAGCCTACCTCATTCCGGACGAGTTCAGCCTCGGCGGTCTGGTCGTCGGCCTGGTGCTCGCGGCGCTGGCGGGGTGGAGCCAGCTCCTGGTCGCGGCGCTCGGGGCGGCCGTTGGATTCGGCCTGCTCTGGCTGGTGGCCGTCGGGGGAACCTGGCTGTTCAAGAAGGACGCGATGGGCGGCGGCGACATCAAGATGATGGCGATGATCGGCGCGTTCGTCGGCTGGAAGAGCGTTCTGCTCACCATCTTCCTCGGCGCCTTGCTGGGCAGCCTCATCTTCGTTCCTCTCACCCTGGCCGGCAGCAAGCGTCTGGTGCCGTTCGGCATCTTTCTCGCGCTCGGCGCCGCTGCCTCCTATCTGGTTGGCCCGGAGATTCTGGAATGGTATGGCCGTTTCGTGATCGGAGCCTGATCCTGCGGGGCGGTCTGCTCGTCATTGCGCTGCTCGGCGCCGCCTGCCGGGGAGCGGCGCCGCAGACCAGTGCGAACGACGCGGCCCTGGCGCGCATGGTCGACAGCTTGCGCACGCCGGTGGAGCGCGCGGTGGGTCTGGTCTTCACCTCGACCCCGCGGTCCGCCATGCGGACCAAGGAGCAGGTTCGCGGCTACCTGATCCGGAAATTGGACGAGGAGCTTCCCCCCGACCGGCTCCGCGGCCTGGAGACGACGTACCGGCTCTTCGGCCTCCTCCCCGACACGCTGCAGCTCCGCCCGCTG
>DASSML010000185.1:0-3338 GCA_035688895.1 Gemmatimonadales bacterium | reverse complement strand
CGGCCTGGCGTGCGGCCAGCGTCTCATACCCTTCGCCGAGGTTGGTCCAGACCGCCGCCAGAAACGCCCGGGGAAAGGCGTAGCTCGAGTCCACCGTGATCTGGAGAACCGACTGACTGGCTTCCCGGCAGCTGGTCGGCGCGTCGGCACGGCCCAGCGTCGCGAGGGTCTTGCACACCCGGCCGTCGTCCTCGGCCACCGCCAGCCGGCGGACCAGGTTGGCGGTATCGGCGCGGAGTTGGGCGTGGTGCCGTTGCAGCGCCAGGCGGAAGTACCCCAACGCCTCCTCGTGGCGGCCCAGGTGGCTCAGGGCTTCGCCTACCCGGCAGACGAACGGCGACTTGGGGTCACGGGCCACGAGCTCACGCTGCAGCGTCAGCGCCTCCTTCCACCGGCCGAGATTCCCCAACACCGTCGCGAGGTAGTACTTCGCGGTCGAGGCGTTCTCGTCGTAGGTCGCGTTGTCGGGAAACTCTCGCGCCAATGCCTCGCGCAGGGCCAGACTGCGACGCTGGCTCTCCAGCGCGCCAAGGAGGTCACCCGACTCCGATTGGGCGTCGGCCAGGTGACCGTACGTCACCGAGATGGTATAGCGCACCCGGGGTCGCTGCCTCGCCTCCTCCGGCGCGGCCTCAAGCTGGCGCAGGTCGGCCCGATGGTACTCCAGGGCACGGGCGATCTCCCCCTGCTCCAGCGAGATCTGGCCGAGCCGGTCGATCGCGGTGCTGAGCTGCAGCCTGAGATCGGTATCGTGCGGGGTCGCGGCGACCAGCGGCTCGAGCAGGGCGCGCGCGCGCTGAGCGTACGCGAGGCCCTCGGGAAGGTTACCCCGCTCCCAGACCACGTTGCCGAGTGCCAGGGCGGTCGAGGCGACGTCACCACGCGCCTCTGGCGTGCTGTCGGCCCGGAGCAGAGTCTCCGAGATCGCCAGCGCCTTGGCGTAGCTGCGGACGGCCCCCTCGGTGTCCCCGCCCGACGCATCGGACTGGAGGTCACCCACCCGGCGATACGCGGCGGCCAGCTCCCGCTGCAGCGAGGCGTCGTTCTCCGCTTCCCGCGCCAGGCCGTCGAGATAGCCGAGCGCGTCGTGCACCAGACGCTCCCGCACCGGCCGGGCACCGCGCAGGTCCTTGATCGCGTCGTGATAGTCGAAGAGAACGGTGTGCGCGAGCTTGCGCACGTCGGCAAAGCGGCGCTCGGCGCGGGCCTGGGCAGCCCGAGCCTGGCGGGCCTGGTAGGCGGTGGCGATCGTCCCCGCCACCAGGGCCAGGACGACGAGGGCCCCGGCCGCGACCGGCACCCGGTTGCGGCGGACGAACTTGCCGGCCCGGTAGCCGAAGGTGTCCGGCCGGGCCAGGACCGGCAGCCCGTCCAGGTGGCGCCGCACGTCGGCCGCGAACTGCTCCACCGACTGGTAGCGGCGGTCGGGCTCCTTGCGAAGCGCGGTGAGCAGGATGGTGTCGAGGTCTCCCCGCAGGCGCCGCCGAACCTTCTCGTCGTCGCCGACCTGACTCGGGCGGTCCGGATCGGTGGTGCGCACGGCCTCGACCACATCCCGAGGCGCCCGGCTCAGCAGTCGGTAGGGAGAGCGGCCGGTGAGCAGCTCGTAGAGCACCACGCCGAGGGCGTAGACGTCGCTCACCGTCGTGGCGTGCCGCCCCTCCACCTGCTCGGGACTGGCGTATTCGGGGGTCAGCAGCCGCATGCCGGTGACGGTCGAGGTCTCGTCGTCCCCGGCGTGCAGCACCTTGGCGATGCCGAAGTCGAGCAGCTTCGGCGCCCCCTCCGACGTTACCAGAATGTTCAGCGGTTTGATGTCGCGATGAATGACCAGATGCTGGTGGGCGTAGGCCACGGCGCCACACACCTGCAGGAAGAGCCGCAGGCGATCCTCTATCGACAGTCCGGCCCGGTTGGCATAGGTGTCGATCGGCTCGCCTTCGATGAACTCCATCGCGAAGAACGGCAGGCCCTGCTCGGTGCTGCCGCCGTCGAGCAGGCGGGCGATGTTGGGATGATCCAATGAGGCCAGGATCTGCCGCTCCGCCCGGAACCGGGCCAGCACCTGCTCGGTGTCCATCCCCCGCTTGATCAGCTTGAGGGCCAGGCGGTGATGGTACTGGCCATCGGCGCGCTCGGCCAGGTAGACGGCGCCCATCCCGCCGCGTCCCAGCTCCCGCACGATACTGTAGGGCCCGATCCGCCGTCCGATCCACGACTCTTCGGCGTCGGTCCAGCTCGAGGGCCGGGCCACGGCCGGCAATCCGATGAAGTCTCCGGCCCGGGCGTGGGCGCGGAGCAGGCGGTCCACCTCGCTCCGCAGGGTGAGATCGTCCGCACAGGCGTCCCGCAGGAACGCCTCGCGCGCGTCGCCCTCGAGAGCGAGCGCGGAGTGAAACAACTCCTCGCAGCGCTGAAAGCGGTCGCTGGTCATCGCCGGGCGCCCACCGTCGCCCTCATTCTGCGGCCTCGCTCCCTTCGATCGCGTCGTACAGCCAGGCCCTTGCGAACGCCCACTCCCGCTCCACCGTCGCGGCCGAGATGCCGAGCACCTCGGCGATCTCGTCGATGGTGAGGCCGCCGAAGAACTTGAGCTCCACAACCCGGCTCTTGCGCTCGTCCACCGCCGCCAGCTTCTGCAGCGCGTCCTCGAGCGCGATCAGCTCAACGTCGGAACGCCCCGATGGCGATTCCACCAGGCTCAGGGACACCCGCTCGGGGTTGCCGCCCCGCTTGCGCGCCCCCCGGTCGCGGGCATGGTTCACCAGGATCCGCCGCATCATGTTCGCCGCCAGGCCGAGGAACTGGGCCCGGTTGCGCCAGTCGACCCGGCGCTGATCCACCAGCCGCAGGTAGGCCTCGTGCACCAGAGCCGTCGGCTGGAGGGTGTGGCCGGCGGCTTCCCGGCTCAGGTAGTGGGTGGCCATGCGATGAAGCTCCTCGTACACCACGGGGAGCATCTGATCGAGGCCCTTCTTGTCGCTCCGGCCCCAGTCCAGCAGCCATTGGGTAATGGCGCCGGAGGGGGAGGCAGAATCGTCGGTCATGTGGAGAGGGTGGGGGTGACCACGGCCGACGGGCGTGGAATTGAGGGATTGTACGCCAGAAACGCGCGTTCCTCAATGGCAGTGAACGACCTGGACCACCCGAGCGAAAGGTGACGGAGCATGCCTCGGAGACCCCGCCGAACCAACCCGCTCAGCATGATGTACTTCGTGGTCGTTCTCGGCCTTCTGGTGGGTAGCTCGGTCTGGCTGGACCAGCGGGGTGAGACTGCCGCGGCGACCGTCAAGTCGAAGCACGAGGAAGTCACCATTCAGCAGGAGCCGCGGGGTGGG